>JBKJPO010000241.1:0-4884 GCA_046595095.1 Chitinophagaceae bacterium | reverse complement strand
CGACTCGATTACCTGGTAATCATCAATGATGAAATCCTTTCTCAATATGGGCAAATTACTTTGCCTGGCTTTATTGATATCTTTCTCGCTACCGCCAAAAAAATCTTTATCAGTCAGGATCGATAATCCACTGGCACCATATTTTTCATAAGCACTTGTCACCTCCAATACATCTGCCTTCTCATTAATATATCCCTTAGATGGTGATTTTCGTTTAAACTCCGCAATAATACCTGTACCTTTTTTATCATCAAGACTTTCAATTAATGAAATACACGGCCTGTTCATTAATGATGCACTTAAAAGCTTATTTACCGGCATGCTTTTTTTGCGGCCGGCAACTTCTGCTTTTTTCGACTTGATTATTGCATCTAATATACTGATTTGCATTTTTATTTTACACCTCCAGGTTAAGTGGTTATTAACTCAAAACTACGGTAAGCTTTACCGCTCTCCAGGCTTTCAACAGCGTATTGATAGCATTCTTCATATGCTTTAGACTTGCCTGTACAATGTAATGCCATGGCTGCATTGGCGATAACAACTGCATTTTGCGCCCATGTTCCATTCCCTTTTAAAATGGTAACGAAAATTTTTGCAGCTTCTTCGGGAGTTCTTCCACCATGGAGGTCGGCAGGAGCAACAGTACGCTTACCTAATTCTTCTGCTGTCATTATTTTCTCACCTGAAGCTGTTATCACTTTTGTATCTCCTGTTAAAGATATTTCATCATATCCTTCCAGGGAATGGATGATAGTAAAAGGTTTCGGTGATTGCTGTAAAAGATAATTATAAATCCTTGCCATCTCAAGGCTATACACACCGATCAATTGATAATCAGGATTAGCGGGGTTAACAAGAGGGCCAAGCATATTAAAAAAAGTACGCACACCCAATGATTTCCTGATGGGCCCAACTACTTTTAAAGCGGGATGAAAAAGGGGCGCATGCAGGAAACAAATATTTGCTTCCTTTAATTGTTTTTTAAGAATTTTATTATCAGCTGTAAATTTATAGCCCAGCTCTTCCATAACATTACTCGAGCCGCTGATAGAAGTTGCCCCATAATTACCATGTTTAGCAACTTTAATACCTGCGCCTGCAACAATAAAGGAACTAAGGGTGGATATATTAAATGTATTTTTTCCATCTCCTCCTGTGCCAACTATATCTATTACCTGCTCATGGTCCAGTTTTACCGGCACACATAATTCAAGAAGCGCATCTCTGAAACCGCTGAGTTCTTCAATCGTTATACTTCGCATAAGGTACACAGTGATGAAGGCGCTGATCTCTGTATCAGAATATTCTCCTCTTGAAATATTAATCAACACTTCCCTGGCTTTTTCGCGTGCCAGTGATTTATATTCAAACAAATAATTTAAAATCTTTTTCATCAGTTTACTTACTTAACCAGTTTCGTAGAATTAGTTCGCCATTGGGAGTTAACACACTCTCGGGATGAAATTGCACCCCTGTTACATCATAGGTCTCATGTTCCAATGCCATGATATATCCATTGTCATCTTCTGCAGTAATTTTTAATGATGATGGAAAATTGTCTTTGGATATTACCCAACTATGGTAGCGGCCTACAAGCAATGGCTCCTCGACTCCATTAAATATCGGCGCAGACTTATTTAGGATTTTGCATGAAGTTGCAACGCCATGATACACTTTTTCCAGGTTAATAAGCGTTGCCCCAAAAACCTCACCTATGGCCTGGTGACCCAGGCAAACGCCAAGTATAGATTTGAAAGCAGCATAACGCTTGATCAGGGATAAGAGAAGCCCTGCCTCATCGGGTAAACCGGGCCCGGGTGAAAGAATAATTTTATCATAACCTTCTACAGCATCAAGGGTGATCATATCATTCCTGGAAACATCAGGTTTAATACCGGTGATCTTCTCAACAAGATGCACAAGATTATAAGTAAACGAATCATAATTATCAAATACCAGAATTTTTAGTTTGCTCAAATCCATATTTTCCAAATTATTCTTTACCATATTAATTATTTATTTCTCACAGATAAAGTGAAGCACATATTGCATGGACATAAATCTTGAAATTTGCAAATCCATGTAATTCAAATTATATTGTTTCTGCCAGCTTTATTGCACAACGTAGTGCGTGGATTTTATTATTTACTTCAGCCAATTCATTACAGGGAACTGATGCTGCTACAATTCCGGCCCCCGCCTGGTAGGTAAGTGTGTTAAGCTTCGATAAAAAACTTCTTATCATTATCGCATGATTGAAATTTCCATCGAAACCAACAAACCCAATGCAGCCACCATAATAACCCCTGCTGGCTTTTTCATTTTCATTTATCAATTGCATGGCACGAAATTTTGGAGCCCCACTTAAAGTGCCGGCTGGAAATGTAGCGGCAAGTATCTCGAATGGATTACTACTTGCCGGCAACTGGCCCGTTACTTCACTAACAAGATGGATGACGTGAGAATAATAATTAATCTTCCTGAACTGAGTGATCTCAACATTCCTGCATTTACGACTAAGGTCATTTCTAGCCAGGTCAACAAGCATTATGTGCTCTGCATTTTCTTTTTCGTCTTTTTGCAATTGCTCAGCAAGTTCCATATCCTGTACATCATCACCTGTTCTTATTACTGTACCCGCGATCGGGTGAACAACAGCTTTATTATTTGAAATGATCAATTGGCTTTCCGGGCTGCTGCCGATAAGTTTGTAATCTCCATAATCAAAATAAAATAAATATGGACTCGGGTTGATACTACGCAAGGCCCTGTAAACATTGAATTCATCACCTTGGAATGGCTGCCAGAAACGACGGCTTAATACCAATTGAAACACATCCCCGCGATGGCAGTGCTTAATCCCTTTCTCCACCATTGCAATATAATCCTCATCTTCAATGGTAGAACTTTCAACCCCTGTAGTCTTGAAAGGATACACAGGTACGTCTTTACTTGTTATCAGGCTCTCCACCACATCGAGCTCAGAATCGAGACCCTCGATCTTGTTTTCACAAATAAACAACTCGTCTTTAAAATGATCGATGGCTACAACGTACTGGTATAAACGATAACGCATTAATGGAATATTTCCACCATCTTTATTTTTTGAATCAGGATTCTTTACGCCTTCGTTTTTACCGTCTTTTTCATTTTTTAATTTAATATTTTCGAAGAATCCAACTGCATCATAACTGCTATACCCGAATAAACCCTGTGCTATATTGGCAGGCTTTGTTATCGTTTGTTTAACTTCAAACCGCTCCATAAATTTCCATATCTCTGCAGGCATAGATAAAGGATCAGTTATCATGAATTTTTCTGCATTTCTACCCGGAAGTTTGAATTCCATATCTTCATAATTACTGATCTCTATCCCGGCGATCGCATTGATCCCTATGAAGGAATAACTGTTTTCCCCTGCATGAAAATCAGTGCTTTCCAACAAGATCGTATCCCTGAAACGGTCGCGTAAGCGAAGATAAATCCCTACCGGGGTAAATACGTCTGCAAGTAATTTTTTGAACGTTGTTTCTATTCCTATTTTTTTCATATGCTGATCTCCAATTAACACGCGGTATAGAAAAGCCCCGGCATTTTGTGCCGGGGCTAAACTTATTTAATTAACATAAACATAGTTTGTCGACACATCAAAGATGCATCCACCACCAGCTCATGTTATTTGAATTAAGGTTCATTGTGCAGCAAAGATGGTTAAGAAATATGTAATGGACAAATTTTAATCTGAACCATACCAGGTAATGGCTAATTCATTAAATACAAATAAAGCTTCTTAGCGTTTTCTTGTGGCCTGGTGATTCAAATGTGAGAAGCACACCATATTTGATTATGATTCTTTAAAAAACCGAAAATTTAGTTCACAGTTGGAAAAACTTCATCAATTCCCTTATATTTGCAACGGCAAGTCTTATACGACCAGCTCCTGTTGAACTCCCCCAGGACCGGAAGGTAGCAAGGGTAAGCGGTTGAGCGGTGCGATGTAAGTAACTTGCCATTTTTTTTTCTCTTAATTTGAAGTTTTCCGATAGTAAGTGTCACCACTCCCCCGTCCGCCTGAAAAACTTACATTTGTACCCATTAAGAATCTGCAAGCTTATTTCTATCATTTACAGGATCGCCTGAATTTTCAAATATTAAATAGTATTTTTTTATGAAATTTTTTATTGATACCGCCAATCTTGCCCAGATAAAAGAAGCACACGACCTTGGCATTCTTGATGGAGTAACTACTAATCCTTCATTGATGGCCAAGGAAGGCATCAAAGGTGAAGAAGCTGTTACGAATCACTATAAAACAATTTGTGAATTGGTTGACGGTGACATTAGTGCAGAAGTAGTCTCTACAGATTTTGATGGCATTGTTGCTGAAGGGAAAAAACTTGCCGCTATTCACCCCAATATAGTTGTAAAAGTACCGATGATTAAAGATGGGGTGAAAGCGATCAAATGGTTTACGGAAAATGGTATCCGTACAAACTGTACGCTGATTTTTTCCGCGGGGCAGGCAATACTTGCAGCAAAAGCAGGTGCAGCATACGTTTCGCCTTTCATTGGTCGAATCGACGACAGTGGCTGGGATGGTGTGGACCTCATCCAGCAAATTGCACATATCTTCCAGATACAGGGATTTAAAACAGAAATACTTGCTGCTTCCATTCGTTATCCAAATCATATTGTAAAATGTGCTGAAGCTGGAGCTGATGTTTGTACTTGTCCTTTGGAATCAATTCTTGGTTTGCTAAAACATCCACTAACTGATATTGGACTGGCTAAATTTTTGGAAGATGCGAAGAAGTTTGCTTAACCGCTGTTAATAAAAAAAACCGGAACTACCTGGGTTTTTTAGCTTTGCCGAGGCTCGGT
>JBKJPO010000135.1:0-2735 GCA_046595095.1 Chitinophagaceae bacterium | reverse complement strand
CAAAATGAACGCCTTTGGCATTTCTTATTTTATATCCAACATTAGGCATTTTATTTTAAATATAATATTTGCAGCTTAATTGAACAAGTCCTGAGTTGCAAACTCAGGACAGAGATTGAACATTTGTTCTATGATCAACAATATTTGAGGTTCATTAAAACGATTGGATTTTTAATTAAAGTAAAGGGTAATTTTAATACTACGGAGAACTGGGAACATGATAAAAGTCATTTACACCCTGCAATCCTTATAGTAATTCTTTTATGATTTAAACAAAAACTATTTCCAGTTATAATTAGGCTCTGCCCCCATTTCAAACACCAGTCTATTACTATTCACAATTTGCTGATGACTTATGAATGGTTTACTAACCGGCTTCCCATCAAGTGTGACCTGCTGAATGTATTTGTTTTTCTCAGAAAGATTCTTAGCAACAATTGTGAAAGTTCGGGGCTTCCCACCAGCTACATAACTCAGAGTCAATTCGGGAAACTGCGGAGCACCAATTGCATATTCTGCTGATGCAGGAGATACAGGATAAAAACCCATCACCCCAAAAATATACCACGCCGCCATCTGTCCGCAATCCTCATTTCCATTAATGCCGATTGGTTGGTTTCGAAAATTTTCAGATGTATGTTTTCTTACTAATTCCTGTGTCTTCCACGGTTGGCCGCAGTAATCATAGAGATAAATATAATGATGGCCTGGTTCATTATCGTGGCGATAATGTTTGAATGCAAAATTTGAATCAAGTTTCGCAGCAAATTTTTCTTTACCCCCCATCATCTCAATCATACCTGGAGCATCGTGCATTGCACCAAATGCATACGTCCATTGATCGCCTTCGGTAAAACCTTCCCATAAACCTTTTTCATTTTTTTCATCCCATTGTCCATTCAATTTTCGCGGAAGCATAAAACCTGTTTTTTTATCGTACAGATTTTTATAATTTTTACTAAGCTTCATCAATTGGTTATAATCATTTGTTTTTCCGAGAGCCTTAGCCATTTGCGCTACAGCATAATCGTCCACTGCATATTCAATAGTCCTCGAAACGGATTCAGCAGTTTTATCTACCGGCACATAGCCTTGTTTTTTAAAATAAGTTAAGCCTGCCTGTGCTTCGTAGCCTGTCCACAAATCCCTGTCAGCATATCGTAAATTTGTATCATTATCCGGGGGAACCATTGCATCTTTTAAAAGCGCTTCGTAAGCAAGGTTTACATCATAACCTCTAAACCCTTTTACATAAGCATCTGCAATAACAGGATTAGCATGGGTTCCAATCATGATGTTTGTTTCAGCCGGATTTGGCCACATAGGCAACCTGCCACCTTGTTTATACATCTGCAACATAGAAGTTATCATTGGGTTGATTCGTTCAGGTTGCGTAAACAATAGTAATGGATGAAGTGCTCTATAAGTATCCCATAACGAAAAGTCTGTGTAGGAAATGCCGGTATGAACTTTATCATCAAAGGCACTGTAGTATTTTCCATACTCACTCATTTCTCGGGGAAACTGCATGGTATGAAACATGGCTGTATAGAAAATACTTTTTTGATCATCTGATATGCCATTTACTTTTATACGGCTTAAGTTCTTCTGCCATTCGTTGCGGGTTGATTGAACAACATCATTAAAATTTTTTCCTGTCAATTCCATCGCCAAATTTTTTCTTGCCTGTTCAATGCTGATGAAAGATGTAGCAATGCGCACCTCAACTTTTTCATCCTTCTTTGTTGCAAAGCTGATGTAGGCACCTGATCTTGTACCATATTGTTCAACCGAAGAAGCATTTACCTTATCGCCATCCCATGTACCAAAAGCTTTGAATGGCTTATTAAACTGTATAATAAAATATCCTTTAAAATTTGGAAGGTCAGGAGATATTTGAGCAGACATTCTATCAGGGTTATATCCTGTTATTTCATTCTTATCCTGGTTGACTTTTACGTATCCTCTAAGTGTTTTTATACGTTGTTCAAAATCGTTAGCCCAATGCTTTAGTTCAGGATTTAAATTAATTCCCTGTATAATAATATGTGCATTTTGAGAAGCAGGAAAAGTAAAATTTAAGATCCCACAACGGGAGGTTGAAGTCATTTCCGCTTTAATGTGTTTGTCATCTGCCACATCTAATAAAACAGAATAATAATGAGGAGTTGATACTTCATTTTTATGGCTGAAGCTTAGTGCACGTCCTTTTGGTAATACTTTAAGACCGCCTAATTGAGGCATAACAGAAACATATCCATAATCTCCCATCCAAACCGTTGGTTGATGCGAAGCTAAAAAACCGATGATGCTGCTATCCTCATAAAAATAATTCATCCGGCTCATGAAGCTTTCACCGGTCTGCGCTACAAAATTAGTCATGGCAAATGGAGGACCCACACTTGGCATGGTGCCGCCGCCATCTAATCCTTTTGCAAAGCCTCTAGCCGCTGTTCCGATAAGCGGATTTACATAATCAACTTCCTGCTTTTTTGTTTTGGAGTTTTGGGTAAAGCAGTTTGTGAGAGTAAAAAAAGAAAGAATAAGTAAAGTAGTTTTTTTCATATGCTTATCGTTCGTTACAGTTAAGTGTGCTTAATCAATCGAAATAAATAATATTCTTCATTATGATATTTTTTTAATTCTATTCTAAAAACAATTCATTTGTTTATTATTACCGGATAAATATAATCTTTAAGAATAGCATAACTATTTTTTACATTATTTATGTCGAT
>JBKJPO010000141.1:0-3453 GCA_046595095.1 Chitinophagaceae bacterium | reverse complement strand
AGCCTGGTAGAGCGCGGCCACCTCCCGCACAATGATCGGCATCGACCAGGCGTCTGATGCTATGTGGTGCATCGTAACGACTAGCACATGATCCTCCCCTAAAAGACGGATCAATGTCGCACGAACCATATAATCATTTGAAAGATCAAAGGGCTTCCGCGCAAGTAGCGAAATATGCTCCTGCAACCCCGACACATCTGAGCACAGGCCCGAACCATCTTCAATAGTTAATCTCCAATCTCCTCCCGATTTTATATGCTGATATGCTTGACCGTTATCTTCCCTAAATACCGTTCTTAATACCTCATGGCGTTCCACTATCTGCTCCATAGCATACGATAATGCTGACTCATTTAATTTACCTCGTAAGCGAAGTATGGTTATTAGATGGTAAAGAAAGCTCCCTTCAAGGCGATGTATAAACCAAAGCCGCTCCTGGCTAAAAGATAAAGGGATATGTTCAACTTCTTTTCTATTAAATGCCGGGATAGTTGCATAATCATCTGCTTTATTTTGCCTTGCTAAAAAGTCAACAATGAGCAGTTTATTTCCTTTTATTTCTTCGAGAATATTTTTATCAAAATCCGTATTCTTAGGAAGCCTTACATGGAGCTGCCCTTCATTTAAAACAATCTCTATGCCCTGTTGTTTTGCTTCGAATAATAAATTAATAACCTTATTTGACATCGATAAATTTCGTTAGGATAAAGTCAATTATATGACTAATAGGTCAAATTCAGACAAGTTTTTTTCCGGTGCATTATGGCTTAATTGAATTTCAACATATTTGCTCAAATCATTAACGGTAGTGCATTGGAAAAGATCTTTAACGGCCAGTTCTACATTTAATTCCTTATGAATTACAGACAACAGCCTCATCACCATGAGTGAGTGTCCACCAAGTTCGAAGAAGTTGTCGTGTATGCCTACTCTTTCAACTCCAAGTATTTGCTCCCAGATAACAGCCAGTTTCTGCTGCACTTCATTTTGCGGCGCCACATACTGATTGGCCAGTAATTCACTTACATCAGGATCAGGTAGCAAACCCTTATCTATCTTCCCATTTTTAGTGACTGGAATACTTTCCATCTCTACCCAGATAGATGGAACCATGTAATCGGGAAGCTTTGATTTAGCATATCTTACCATCGCTTCCTTTTCATACACATCTTCTCCAACTATATAGCCTACAAGTCTCCTCGTTCCACTCTTGTCCGATCTTGCAAGTATTACAACCTGCCTCACATGCTCACTTTGTTGCAGCACATTTTCTATCTCCCCAAGTTCGATCCTGTAACCCCTGATCTTAACCTGGTCATCAATCCTGCCTAAGTATTCAATGTTGCCGTCCGGCAGCCAGCGGGCAAGATCGCCCGTTTTGTACATTCTTGCCCCCGCTCTATCGCTATAAATATCGTCAACAAATTTTTCCCTGCTGAGTTCCTCAAGGTTGAGATAACCAAGGGCTACCTGCACTCCGCCAATAAACAATTCTCCCGAAACACCAACCGCAACCAGCTGCCCACTTACATCCCGAATATAAAGTTTTGCGTTATCGATTGGCTTGCCGATGGGGGGAAGCGTTGAAGAAATATTATTTGAATCAACAACATAACTACTTACCACATGCGCTTCTGTGGGGCCATACTGATTGATTAATGTTGTATTATGATGCTTTATCACTTCAACTATCTCATCCGTCAATTTCAACTGTTCCCCGGCCACAATCACCTCTTCCACAAAATGGTGATCTCCTGACAAGCTTTGAAAGTGCTCGGCTAAAGTTTGGAAAACTATATAAGGCATGAACAAATGGGTGAGCCTCTGATCCCCGATTATCCGGGCCAGTTCAACAACATCTTGCCTCCGCTCTGCTTCTACGAGGTGTAACGAACTGCCAAAGCATAGCGTTGAAAATATCTCCTGGAAGCTCACATCAAAATTTAAACTCGCAAATTGTAAAACACGCCGGTGCTTATTTGCAAATTGCTTCTCCTGCCAGCTCAGTAAATTCACCAGCCCACTGCCTGGCATCCTTACGCCCTTGGGCCGGCCCGTGGAGCCTGAAGTATAGAGCAGGTACGCTACTGCGTTAGCATTAACTTCCACGCATAAATTCTCTTTGCTCTCCTGCCCTATCTCACTTGACTGTCCATCAACGGAAATAATTTTTATATCTCTTTCTGCTTTTTCTGCTTGCCCCGCTTTTAATTTTATTGTCGATCCCTCACTCGTTATAACTATACTTGCCCCACTATCTTCCAGCATGTAGCCTATCCTGTCTTGCGGATAATCCGGATCAATGGGCACGTAACCAGCTCCCGCTTTTAAAATACCCAGTACACCCGTTATCATCCCCATGCTTCGTTCGATACAGATCGGTACAAGGCTCGCTTCCTTTACTCCTTTCTTCCTTAAATAATTGGCTAATTGATTTGCTCTTTCATTAAGCTCCTGGTAAGTAAGCGATTCCTCATTAAATACTACGGCAATGCTCTCCGGTGTCTTAGCCACCTGCTCTTCAAATAAATCAACAATCGTTTTGTCTTTTGGATACTCCGCTGTTGTGTTGTTGAAGTCTTTTAATAATTGTTCCTCTTCTTTTGCAGTAAGCATCTTCAATTTGCCTACCTGCTCTTCCGGCGCTTCTGCAATCGAGTTTAGGAGTTCCTTAAAGTGAACAATCATTCGCCCTATCGTCGCCCGCTCAAAAAGATCTGTATTATATTCTACGGCTCCTTGCAGCCCTTTTTCTGTCCCGGTAATAAATAAGGTGAGCTCAAACTTTGAACTCGAATGAATAAACTCTTCTGCTCCAAGGCTTATTCCATGCAATCCTTCACTTTCTCCTTTCTCTTCATGCTGCAACACAAACATCACCTGGAACAGCGGGCTGCGGCTTAAGTCACGGTTACGCACAACGGCTTCCACCACTTTTTCAAAGGGAACGTCCTGGTGCCCGTAAGCTTCAAGCGTTGTTGACCTTACTTCTTTGAGCAGCGTTTTGAATGATGATTCTCCTTCTACTTCCGTGCGGATGGCAAGGGTATTTAGAAAAAATCCTACCAGCCCTTCTACTTCCTGTTGCTGGCGGTTGGCTATCGGTGTGCCGACTACGATATCTCCCTGCCCACTATAGCGGTAAAGCAATACTTTGAAAGCAGTGAGCATCGTCATGAAAAGCGTAGCCCCCGACTCATGGCTTAAAGCGCTCATCTTTTCTGAAAGCCCTTTACTTATTTGGAAAACTTCCAGCGCTCCCCTTGTTGTTTGTACCGCCGGCCTTGCATGATCAATCGGCAATTGCAGCGGGCTTGCCCCTTCCAGTTTATCTCGCCAATAGCCAATCTTCTTATTTAATATCTCTCCATCAAGATTCTTACGCTGCCAGATCGTGTAGTCTGCGTATTGTACTTTCAACCCCGCAAGATTGGCTTCGCCGTTTTCCAGTTT
>JBKJPO010000047.1:0-3741 GCA_046595095.1 Chitinophagaceae bacterium | reverse complement strand
GAAGCAAAAAATCTGGGGTAAAAACATACCTTCCTTATAGGGGTTTGCAAGTTTTTAGAACAGATTCCTCAGAGAGGTTACAAAACACCTTCGAACTTATGAAGGAACTCTTTGCAGATCTTTCCAAAACAAATGGAGCAATAGTTATTAGCGCTGCCGGTGGGCTTGAATATGCGTATGAAGATGCAAAGTATAACAATGGTGTTTTTACTTATTGCATAAAAAAGGGTTTACTGGAACTGGCTGCAGATGCAAATGGCAATAATGAGATCACTGTCAACGAGCTAAAAAATTACGTGAGCAAAAAGGTGATTGAATTAACAAACGGAAGACAAAAGCCAACTACAAGAAAAGAAAACCTGGAATTGGATTGGAGGGTATGGTAGGCCTGAACTAACGCAAGGATTCATCAACTATTAAAATAAGGAACTTCATCCAGTGGTTCCTTATCTTTTTGTTGCCAGTAAGCAAGTGTAACAATGTGCCCGCCCGGTGCTTTTAATAATCTTCCAAAAATCGCATTGATGGGATTGAATGCTACTTCTGTTACACCAATGGTAAAAGTTTCGGCTACCTGTGGAGTTATAGGGATTATTTCAGGAATCGGGGGAGCAGTTTCCCCTGTTGCAGAAGGAACAGGCGTGTTTGGAATTGCAGCTGCAGCTTTTGGTGGAGGACTCGCAACAACAATAACTGTGTATTGATTATATCCCAAAATTTCTTTCAGAAAATCTACCCTTTCTTTTGTAGCATTTTTTTCAACTATTGCACATTTCACTCCTTCAAGGTCTTCGAATAAATGATTTTGATTGATAGCCATAGATCAGGTTCAGATTTCAATTCGCAACTCTAATGTATAATCTAAAATGGAATACTTAACGAATAAATATAATCATAAATCGCCGGTATAAATCCAACAACAACAATACCTGCGACACAAAGCAACATTGCAAGCTTCGGCGTAGTACTGATGGACAATTTTTCAATCGGTTGCTCATTTGCATCAACAAACATCGCCTTCACTACTTTAAGATAATAATATAATGGGATGATCATATTCAATGCAGCAATGATGATGAATATATAATTTCCTTTTCCCGCACCTGCCATTATTAAAAAGAATTTACCAAAGAAGCCTGCTGTAGGAGGAATACCTGCCAATGAAAATAATGAAATGGTGAGTACCCACGCTAAGAACGGGTTTGTTTTATAAAAACCTTTGTAATCATTCATATTTTCTTTGCCTGTTACAGCGCTTACAAATGCGATAACACCAAATGCACCAAGATTTGAGAATATATATATCACTAAAAAATAAATCACAGAAGCAGAACCCATTTGACTGCTACCGCTAATTCCGACAAGAATAAAACCCATTTGTGCAATGGATGAAAATGCAAGGAATCGTTTCAGATTATTTTGCCGGATGGCAAATAAATTTCCAGTGACCATTGTAAGCACGCTCAAAAGAAAAAGCATATTGTACCAGGTATCCGAGAGTGGTTTAAACACGGTGTACAACACTGAAGTAAACACAAAAAGAAATGCAGCTTTTGAAACAACCGATAAATAAGCAGTAACGGGTACAGGGGAACCCTCATAGACATCCGCGGTCCACAAATGAAAAGGAACAGCAGAAATTTTGAAAGCGAATCCGGCTAATAATAAAATGAAAGCATACAACTGCAATGCTGTTCCGTTCAGATGCTGGGATAATTCTGCAAAGTTTAAAGTACCGGTAGTTCCGTAAACGAAAGAAATACCAAGCAATAATAATCCTGAAGAGAAAGCAGATGAAATGATGAGCTTCATTGCAGCTTCAGAGGATTGGCGCTTCTCTAAATCAAAATTACAAATAGCCGCCAGAGGAATGGTTGATAATTCCAATCCCAGGTAAAAGATTAGCAGGTTGCCACTTGAGATCATAAAGAACATGCCCAACAAAGACGATAACAACAATATGTAAAACTCTAAAACATGTTTATGATTTTTCAACCATGCATAAGCTTGAGCCGAAATTATCAGGGTGCCCAGGTTTAGAATGTTTTTCTGTAATTCAAAAGGCCGGTTTGTTTGAAAAGCATCGCCAAATAAAGTTCCCCCGGCATTCATAAAAAATCCGGCGACAAAATTCATCAGCAATAAAACATTTACAATATTCAAGACAGTTTTATTCCCCAATTCATCAGTTCCTACTTTTATAAAAAGCAAGATCATAATGATCAGTACAATGATCAATTCAAATTTCATTAAAATAAAAAACTCATTGGTCATAATTACTTAGCTCATTTTAGTGTAACAGCATTTATCGTATGTTGAATAATTATTTCTGTTCCAGGTGTTATCAATTTATTCAACCAGAATGGCGCGATGCCAATTGCTAAAATCCCAATAAGTAAAATTGACGCCGCGAACTTTTCATTCCAGGTTGCATCTTTGAGCGAAAGATATTGTGCATTATTTACTGGCCCCATGATTGCCTGTCCAACTGCCCTTAAAATATACACCGCTGTAACCACGATTGAAGCACAGGACAAAATTGTTGCAATACGATAGAGGGTATCTGAATTTTGCCATGATCCCATGAACACAGTCACTTCAGCAACAAAGCCGCTCAATCCCGGCAATCCTAATGAACACAGACCTGCAAGTACAAACACGGTAGAAATGAATGGCATTATTTTTAAAAGTCCGCCAAGTTGAGCTGTCATTCTTGTATGCGTGCGATCGTAGATCATTCCAATAGCAGCGAAGAAAAGAGATGTCATCAATCCATGAGAGACCATTTGTATGACTGCACCGTTAATAGCTGTTTGAGTCAACATACCAATCCCAAGTAATACAAATCCGCAATGACTAACGGAAGAGTATGCATTGATATATTTCAAATCCTTCTGCATCATCGTAGCAAATGCACCATAGATTATGGCAATCGTTGCCAGAACGATTATGATTGGAGCATACGCATGTGCTGCGTCAGGCATTAAAAAAGTAGCCACCCGCAAACAGCCATATCCGCCAAGTTTCATGGAGATACCGGCAAGAAACATTGATGCAGCTGTAGGCGCAGAGGAGTGGCCATCCGGCACCCAGGTATGGAATGGAAATAATGCGCCGAATATTCCAAAACCAATAAAGGCAAATGGGAAAAACAATTTCTGAACATCAACTGGGATATTCAATTCAGCAATCTGCAACAGGTCAAATGAATGGGCACCTCCGCCCATATTTGAATTGAAATACAACCCGAGTAAGCCAACAAAAACCAGTGCTGATCCACCCATCAGCATCAATGCAAGTTTCATTGCACTATATTCTTTTTTGCCACTACCCCAAATAGCGATCAGCAAATATTTGGGTATCACTGCAATTTCAAGGAAGAAAAATAGTGTAAACAGATCAAGTGAAATAAAGAATCCATAGGCTCCAAGGCTCAACAGAATGAGCAGGAAGAAAAATTCCTTACTCATTTTTTCAATTTTCCATGAAACTAAAACTCCTGCAAGTACCACAAATGAACTTAGCAGGATCATTGCAATGGAAATTCCATCAACACCCACATGATAATTAATATTGAGGGGAGCAAACCAGGTTCGGTTGTATTCGAATAACATCAGGGCACTATTGCCGGTTTCGCGTTCCTGCCAGTAAATAAATAAGAAAAAACAAGCAACCCCCAACTGTAGAATTGCACCAATTAATGCGACCAGCCTGACCTGTTTCAAACCGCTGCAAGATAAA
>JBKJPO010000486.1:0-4336 GCA_046595095.1 Chitinophagaceae bacterium | reverse complement strand
GTTATACAGAGAGGCAGAACAGGGTGGATAGCCGTATATGCTTATCACCACGGCATAAAATCACCACGCGATGTAGCCTCAGGACAGGCAACCGGAAAACGCCAACATGGGCAACTGAATATTACCAAAGAAATTGATAAGAGTACACCCCTACTGTTGAAAGCACTTGTAACTAATGAACAATTAAAGGAAGTGGTATTGAAATTTTTCACCTCCGCTTCCATTGGTTCGACTGCTGCTGGTGTTGAGCAAAACATTTTCACCATTACATTAAAGGATGCAGCCATCGCTTCGATCAATGAAGAAATGCTTTTAAATAAAGTTCCTGAAAATATCAGTATACCGGTATTGGAGCAGGTATGTTTTGTATATTCTAAAATTGAATGGAAATGGGAAGACGGGGCGGTGGTGACAACAGATGATTGGGCGGTGGTTTAGTTATGAGTTATGAGTTATGAATTTAAATGCAGGATTAGGGAGAGGGTGCGAAATTTCAGCTATTGCTGGCTTTATACATATTCACTATTATAATTCATAATGCTTAATCTGCTCCAAAGTCCATCTTTATTGTAATCGAAGCCGTCTTGTTTTTACTGGCTGTATTGAAAGCTCCACCATAGCTATAGTCTTCATTACTATTTTGCCCGGTAATCTGGAAAACCCCCATGCTGGCTTTTTTCAAATCACCAAGAGAATTGCCTGCATTCTTGGCAATAGTTTCGGCTCGTGTTTTAGCATCGGCACTGGCTTTGGCCAAAAGATCAATTTTTAGTTCGGAGAGCTTCGAATAATAATACAAGGGCGGTAGAGAAGTTAGTTCAATTCCGGTTTGTATAAGTTCCGTTACTTCGCGGGATATCTGTTCTACTTTGTCAACATTTTTAGATTCCACTTTTATCACCTGCTTGAGGTTATACCCCGTAAATACAGAACCGGTCTGCCTGCCGGATTCATCATAAGTGGAGTTGAAATCTTTATTTATCTCTATCGCCTGGAAAACCATTTCATTTGCAGTTACTCCTTTGCCTTTAAGATAATTATTTATTGCAAGTTCATCTTGTTTAAGCAAGGAATAGGCATCCTTGAGATCCATTGATTTGCGGGAGTAAGAACCATTCCATACGATCAGATCGCTTACAAAATCTTTTTCTGCGAGACCCGTAACGCTAATAGTCTCAGTGGAGATGAAGCGGTATTTATAGGCTCGGCCAAGCATCCAGAATGCCAGGATGAATGATAATCCAATGATCGCGGCGACAAGATAATTTCTCATTTAAAGCTTTATATTTTTGATTTTTGCTGGGTGTTGATAGACTTAAAGAAAAAGTAAGAATTACAATAACCAGGAAACTTATTGTATATTAATTAAAAATAAAGTTTACGTTATGCATTATAAGCATTATTTCAAATTTTTAAACCCTAATTTATGAAAATATTTTACTCCTTAACCTTAATGTTATTACCAGTTTCTTATACAATAGCACAAAATGTAGCCATTAACACTGATGGTACATCATCGTCCGATCCCAAAGCCATGCTGGAAATCAAGAAACCCGGCTATTCAAAATTAAAGATAAGATCAACCGGTTACCTGAATGATACTGCAGTTTTGGAACTAAGTAATCGTAACGCTGTTGAGGAAGGGACTGATTTTATCTTTAAGCATATACGTGAACAAGCCCTTGTTCTGAGCTCCCTTTCTGATTTTCCGACTAATACCCGGGATTCAATTATGACTATTACTCCGCAGGGAAGTATAAGATTTAGAAGCCTTCGCGGTACCGGCACCAGGCAGGTAACAGCAAATGCAAATGGAGAAATAAATGCATCGAATTACACTCCACAAAATCAATATTTGAATATTTCCGTTGGTGCTTTTCAACCAAGGTTCAACAGCAGTGTTACAAATTTCACGGCTATAGACGCCAATTCGATGGCTTATTTTACAACAGGCACCAACAATTTTGTTGTAGCACCCGTAAATCTGCCACACGGCGCTGTGGTTACTTCTGTTAAGGTATATTTTGTTGATAATTCAGCGTCCGATATTTTTTTTAGTTTGGGTGGGACGGGGGTTAATGCCACTTCAACTTTTGTATTGGCAAACCTCCTGAGTTCCGGAGCATCTGGCAGCAATTTGACTGTTTCATCCCTTGAAGCAACCTCAATCACAATGGCAACTATTGACAACTTAAATAACGCTTACCATCTCCTCGCAGGTCCTCCAGGTGGCTGCTGCTGGGATGGCGTTAGCTTGCGAATTAAAAGCGTAGTGATTACCTATCTGCTGTAATTGCTTAAAGCATTAATTGATCATTGATTCAGGATGAGAAAACTGGGTTCAAATCTCTAATGGCTTTAGCCATTGTGTTGCCATATAGAAGTTAAATATCCCTAACTTTCCCCGTTAATTAAGAACAATGAAAAACCAATTTGATGTTTTGATCGATACTTACCTGGAAAATAAAATTGGAATTGATACTTGTTTTTTAAATGAAAAACTATCCATTGGCCTGCAACAAAATATTCTGCAATTAGAAAAAGATGATTTAATGGTAGCCGCCGGAGTTGGCAATGAAAACGTTAAGGATCCACAACAAAAAATGAGGAGTGACAAGATTTATTGGATGGATAAAACGCATGACAACATTTATGAACAGGAATTCTTACGCCTGGCAGAAAATCTTATTGATTACCTGAACCAAACCTGTTATGCAGGAATTAATGATTATGAATTTCACTATGCAGTATATGAAGAGGGTAGTTTTTATAAACGGCATAAAGACCAGTTTAAAAATGACAGCAAACGGAAATATTCACTCATCACCTATTTGAATGAAAACTGGCTGGAAGACGAAGGCGGGCAATTATGGGTATACCTGGACGAAGGTGTTCAAAAAATATTACCTAAATCTCAAACATCTGTATTCTTTAAGAGCGATGAAATGGAACACGAGGTAACGAAGGCTAATAGAAGGAGATTGAGTATAAGTGGGTGGTTGAAAATTGAGTAGGTTTATCTCGCATTTATCTTATTACCGGATTCACCTATTTTTATTTTTTTTTCCCTTTGACTCCCTGGTTAACCTATTTATTTGCAAGCGTTTTAGCTATCCCGTAACCAAATAAATATCCGCAAATAGCACCGATAATACCTCCAATTACTAATGACCTGGTATCATCACCCACTGCAAGAAATGCAATGCCCACACCAAATAATAAAAAAATAAAAACAGCAACCGGAATGATCCTTGAAAATCTTTTTAAAGGTTTTAACTGTGGCGGCGTATTGGAATGTTGGGGATGCTTTCTTGTTTTTGGTTGTGCCATATTTTAAGTTTGAAGAAATGAACCTGGACTAATGTAAATTATATTTTTTACAATCCCTGTAAAGTCGTTTACTAATTCAAATAAAATACAAAATAGTGAAGGCACAAATAGCATGCATACATAATCTTTGCCCCACTACTTGCGCACCTGGAGGGAGTTTGAAAGATGAAATATACCAGGTACCGATGCGCTGAATCCTCCGGAACTATATTAAAAAAGATTTGTGATGCTTATACTTTAGCTACTATTTTGTTGGATTTACTTACTTATTTTACCGGTGTTTGGCGCTTAAAAATATAAGCCGATCCGGAAGAGGTCAATTCATTTTTCCCGGTCACATCATGATCTTCGGCAATAGCACCTGCGATAACAAAGCCCCTGCTTATTGCAACTGAAGATCCAAACCAGTCAAATGTTTCCCGGTCAGAAGCAACTATCTTTTGTGATTGGATCCATCCACCGGAATTATTCTGCCAAAAAATATAAACGGATCCGGCATCAGCAATTGTATTCTTACCTCCGTTGTCTTCATCTTCATGCGGTGTGCCAACAATGGCGAAATTATTACTGATAGCAACCGAATAACCATACCTGTCCCTTGCTTTCCTGTCTGAAGGCATTAGCTTTTGAGCCTGTCCCCATCCCCCACCGGCATCTCGTGAAAAGATATAAGCCGAACCTGTAGAGGGTTCTGAATTCTCATCGGCTGTCTCCGTTGTATTCCAGGCGCCCACTATGGCATTATCACGACTAATAGAAACAGAACTGCCAAAATTATCATATGGGGATCTGTCATTAGCCACTATTTTTTGTACCCGTTTCCAATTATCGCCAGCACGTTCAAAAATATAAGCCGCACCTGCAGCTTCCAACTTGTTTCAGCCATTGTCGCCAAAGTCTACTTTATTTTTATTTCATAAAAATTTTAGGCTTTTGAAATAAAAATAAAGTAGACTTTGGTGACAATGGCGGAAACAAGTTGGAAGCTGCAGGTGCGGCTTACATT
>JBKJPO010000255.1:0-11591 GCA_046595095.1 Chitinophagaceae bacterium | reverse complement strand
AAATGGCGATACCGGCATCATCCAATAATTTGCACAATGCGTTCCGATCATGTTTTATTGAAAGAAATACAATGGCCAAAGTTGGTTGGAAACCGTCTGCCATGCTTTGGTGTAAAGCTGATTGAATTTCTTCGGGAGTAACACCGTTAATTGATTTTGCTTTCATGTTTGTTTTTTTGCGGGGAAGAAGGGAAGGCGGAAAGAAATCTTCAACACACCTTAACGACTTAACGGCTGATTATTATTTTTCTTTTAATGCCACCAGGCAGCATGTATTATTATGATACTCATTTTTACCGGTTTTTGATTTTCCATATTCGCCGTAGGAAAAAAAGCCTACCATGGGCGCATCCCAAATTTTTTGCACTTGCTCTATTTCCTCTTTCATTACCATCCCAAACGATAAATATCTGCTCACGCATGAAAACATGATCAAGGCATCGGCCTGCTGTTGTGCATTGTCCTTAATGCCCTTACATTCTTCAACGACTGTTTCGATAGAATCAAAATCTGGTGGTAGCGAAAACTTAATTTTTGACCCTTGAGGCACGTTTCCAGAACAAATTAGTGAACGGTTCTTACTATTGGCAAACATTGCTGTACGTATTACCGGATCTACATTTTCCCGTTCCAATTGCAATGGATAATACCAGGAGTTTAGAAATGTTACGATTTCTTTGTTGTCTTCCAGCTTTATCTCAACGCCAAGGTAATTCATCAACATATCCAATGCTGGTTTATCGTCGATGGTATACACAATATTACCTTCACTTTTAGTAACTGTTTTTGTGGTGCCAATAGCTTTCCAGCCACAAGTAGCAATACCTCTGACATCTATTTTATCTTCATCAATAATGAGTGCTACCATTGCGCAGTCTTTACTTTTTCTATTGGTAAAAACAAATGTTGATTCAAGTGCCATATCATCTCCGGCCTTACCTCCAAATATGGTTACTTCACTGTTTGCTGACGAGGGAGCTTTTCCAAAGCCTTGTATGATGCCTTCAACAATTGGTTCACCATCTAAGGACACACCACTGGTTGCTATAATAAATGCAGGATTAGTAAAGGTTTCTTTTCCGGTAACACCGAGTTTGTTTGCGTCTTGCATGGTGGTCTCCGGGCTTGTTTCAAGAAATTCTATTTTAAAATAAGTGGGATTAATGTCGAGCAACATCATGACAATGCTTCCTGCTTCCATTTCGGCATCAATAAATTCGCCTGCAGTGGTAGCACCAAATATCTGAATGCCTTTTTCGTCAAGTAATTTGGAAATAGCTTCTCTGTCCTGTTTAACAGATATGAATACAATCCCTAAAGTTGGCTTGAATCCGTCGGCCATGCTTTCAGTTAATGCTGAACTAATTTCTTCTGTAGATTTTCCTTTGATTGATTTTGCTCGCATGATATATTTTTGGAAAAATTATTTTTGTTTTATCTATTTCAATGATAAATCTCATATTCTTGTTGTTCATTTTTCTTTTAAAGCTACCCAACTAACAGTTGTTCCATGCAATTCTGGTCTGCTGTCATCCAGTTTCCCGAATTCTCCCAATGAGAAAAAACCCGCCATTGGCTTATTCCAGGTACCAGCCAAACCCTCCAATTCTGATGACAACAGAGGCCCTAATGAAGACTGTCTTCCTATACAGGAAAAGATTAACATCGCATCAGCTTCCGGTAATTCTTTGTCTCTGATCTCTACTGAGCTTTCGATCACCGTATCAATCACCTCAAAATCCGGGGGTAGTGAAAACCTAAATTTTGAACCTTCTTTTACCACTCCACCAAGCATCACCGATTGATCTTCTGTATTCCAAAGTAGGGTGGGCAGCATCATTGGACTTCCTGTTTCGCGTTGAACTTGCAATGGATAATTTATGTTAAGTGATACTAAACCATTTGATTTTTCAATTGTCTCGATATCTTTCCCGAGAAATTTTTTGATCACATCCATTGCAGGTTCATTGTCGATTGTATAGATCCAGGCGCCATCACTTTTGGTAATCCTTTTCTCTGTTCCAACAGGTTTCCAACCGGAAACGGCAGTTCCTTTTACATCAATTTTATCCTCGTCAAGAATCAGTGCTATCAAGCCATTTGAAGATTTAGCCTGATTCGTAAATACACAGCCCGTAAAATTTACAGCTTCGCCTGCCATGCCCCCGATCACTTTTACATGAGCACCTGCTTTATCTAATAACCCTTGAATAAGCTCTTCGCCTGAAGTTTTGAAATTTGCAGCGGAGATAATAAAGGCTGGATTGTCAAAGGCATCTTTGCCTGATTGTCCAACCTCACATGCAGATTCATATATAGTTACAGATGCCATTTCAAAATCTTTTAAAGTGATTTTAAAATTAGCTATGTTGATATCTAGCAGTAATACAACAATACCTTCTGGTTCTATACCCTGTTCAGTAAATTTTTCGGAGGTGCTGGCTCCAAATATTGAAATTCCTTCCGCATCCATCATGGCAGAAACTGAATCAATATCTTCTAATTCAGTTAAGAATACAAAAGCAAGTGTTGGTTTGTATCCATCTGCCATATTTTGCTCTAAAGCTGTTTTAATTTCTCCCGTTGAATTTCCTTTGATAGATTTTGCTTTCATATTTATTAATTAACCTATTTTTCTTTTAATGCCACCCATGAACAAGTAGTGGAATGAAATTCATGTTTGCCGTTTACGGCCCTGCCAAATTCGCCATAGGTATAAAACCCAGCCATCGGCGCATTCCACGCAGCCGCTATTCCTTCATTCTCCTCATGGGCCATAGGTCCAAGTGCATTTAGCCTGCTTGCACAGGAAAAGATAAGCACAGCTTCAGCGTCTTCAGCAACATTATCTTTTATTTCTTTTGCTTTTTGCACTACTGTATCTACTATATCAAAATCAGGCGGTGTTGAAAATCGAAACTTTGCACCTTGTTCTATATCGGACTCCATTATCAATGCATTTTCATCTTTATTATAACCCATCGGGTTACACATCATCGGTTCTCTTTGTGGTCTTTCTATTTGCAGTGGATAATGCATACCTACTGAATCAAAAAATTTTACCTGGTCGTCTGCAGAAGAAAGATCCTCACCTAAAAAACGCAGGTACATTTCAAGCGCCGGTTTGCTATCAATTTCATACAATAAATTTTTTTTGCATTTTGTGATGGTTCTTGAAACGCCAACTGGCTTCCAGCCCGACAGAGCCACGCCATGCATAGCTACCTTTTCTTCATTTAAGATTAATGCAGCTATGCCATTATCGGCAGATTGCTGATTGGTAAAAACATAGGTTCCAGTAAACGTCATATCATCGCCAGCCATACCACCAAACATACTTACCTGCGGACCGACAATTTTTTCGATGCTTCGAATAAGTGTTTCGCCATCCAGCATTGTTCCGGTTGTGGTTAAGGATGTACTGCAAATAATGAAAGCCGGTTTATTAAATTTTTGTAAAGCGGTTTGCGCTAAATGCGCAGCAGCATCAGGCAAAGTTCTTTCACCAATATCTTCAAATAAAATACAATAGTTGCTTTTCTCAATATTAAAAAGCATGATGGCTATTTCACCTTCGTTCTGGTAGCCATTAATGAATTCAGTGCATGATGTCGCACCAATAATATCAATTTCCTGTTGACGCAATAAATCGCAAATAGCTTTTCTGTTTTGTTTAATGGAGATAAATACAAAAGCCACTGTGGGTTTAAAACCATCAGCCATGCTTTGTTGTAAAGCCGATTGAATTGCTGAGGGAGAATTTCCATTAATCGATTTTGCTTTCATGAAGTTTAGTTAAAATATTTTTTCGAAATAAAATTACTTTCACGGAGAAGGCATTAGGCCTAATTGAGCATGAGTGATGGCTATCAATTGGTTTTCCTGTTTCAACTCATTTCTCCTTTCTGGAGATAAGTATTATAGTTAAAAAGCAGACATTTTGATTTTTTTAAACACCGGCTCAGTTAGGCCGGTGGTTGCTAACAAACTACGAATAAAATTCTCCAGATTTAAACAAATCCGGAGAAACTATTCAATCTCTTTAACCAGTTCGCTTAAGTATGCTAATTTACCCGCCTCACGATTTTCTTTACAGAAACTGGTAAAGTAATGATGTTTTTGAAGAAAAGAAATTTGTATCTTATTCCATGCAGCATTGGTCAAAGAAGGATTTATAGTTTGCAGTTCACGGAATAAATTATATGCAATGATTGCGGCATGTTCTGTTCCTAAATATTCAAGATCGGCATCAGCTAGTATTTCTTCTAATTTATTTTTTGGCGATTGTGGTATTTTGGTGGCCATGATCATCCCACAGACTTTATCTATGTCAGGATTAGAATATCCATATCCTGGCAAATATTTTCGGGCCAGGGCACAACTTGCTTCTTCATGATCGGCATAGGTATTAATGTATCCTGTCTCATGCCATAATGCGGCTGCGCTTATTAATGCAATTTCGCCTTCAGTGCATTTTTCATACCGGCCTATTTCTATGGCTTTATCCAGTACATATAAAGTGTGTTCGGGATTGTGATAGTAATAAAATGATGGCGTTTTGTTTTTTAGGTAGCTTAAAACAAATTCTTTCATTTGCAGGCTACTTTGCATGGGCCTTGGCTTTTAGAATTCCGCCTGTTGCTTCTTTTATGCTTTGTACATATACAAAGGCATTGGGATCTATTTTTGATATGGTATCCTGGATTTGTTTTATTTCCAGGCGGGTAACAATGGTAACAATAATTTCACAGTCCGTTTTTATATCAAAACTTCCGGGCAGGTAACCCCGTTCACCTTTATATACTGTAATACCTTTTCCCAATTCGGTTACCAGGAAATTTTTTATTTCCACCTGCTGCGATGAAATGATATTCATTGCAGTAAATTCTTCAATGCCATCAACTACATAATCCGTTGCTCTTGTTGCAGTGAAATAAGTGATGATAGAATACATAGCTGTTTCTATTCCAAACTGGAGTGCCGCCACCGCAAAAATTATTGTGTTGAAGAGCATGATAATTTCACTATTTGAGAAACCTGTTTTTCTCCTGGTAAAAACTGCAATTACTTCTGCCCCATCAATTACACCACCACTCCTAATAACAAGCCCAACACCGGTACCAATCAGGATACCGCCGAAAATAGCAATCAATAATTTATCATTGGTAATGGGGTTGATATCAATAAAATATAATCCTATTGACAGCAGGGTTACTGCAATGGTAGTTTGAACTGCAAAAGTTTTACCAATCCTGATGTATCCCAGGTAGATAAAGCCCAGGTTAAGCACGAGAACCAAAAGGCTGATGTTGATATGAAATATTTCATGCAATAGTATGGATATACCGGTAATGCCACCATCCATAAACCTGTTAGGAATCATGAAACCCTTCATAGCCAATACGGCTAATCCTACACCAAATATTATATGCAAAAGGTTTTTTAATTCAAAAACATTTTTCCATTCGATGGCATCGCTTTTATATTTTTTGATCATTTATCGTAGTTGGTTTGGATGCTAATGTAATATTCTATTTCCTCTTTTTGCCTGGAAGAATAATAAAATTGGACATATGAAGGGCTAAGCAAAATAATATTTATCCTTTTTTTAAAATTGCAATCATTTCTTATCAGTTACAAATAGATTTTATTTGCCTTCGCCATTCTTTTTTGGGTTAGGTTAAGAAACTGCTTATTTTAGACAAATCCGGAATTCAATTCCGGATTTGTGCAATGCTTATTTCTTATTTTTCCCGGAAATAAACTCCTCAATTATTTAACAGCAAAAACTTTATTTTTATTTTATGAGAATAGCTGTATGATTGACTAAATTGGCATCTGTATAATCATAAGTGAGTTTTGATGACCCCGAAGCCAATAGTTCAAAATGAAGTCTTTTATACCTACCCGGAGGCATACCCGGATACTCAAAAGTATTATTGCCTTTATATTCAAAATTTTCACCAAAGACATCATTCTTCACCCACAGATGATCGTTTTTCTTAAATAAAGTCAGTTTTTTGTTTTTATCTTTTTCATTAATATAAACTCCGGTTAGTTTATCAATAACAGCCGGGTCAGCAAGCAATACTTCCGACATACTCACATCATACAAAACTTTGTTTGAGCCATCGTTGATCTTTTGCACATCCAGGATTCTTCGTTTAGCAAATGGTGATGAGGCAGATGAATCTTTACTGATATGGGCATCGCCTGAAAAATATAATTGGGTTACCAGGGGTTGATACCCTTCAGCAGAAATCATGAGATGAAAATGTGCCGGTCTTATCTGCCCACCACCAACATCATATGGCACAGGCAAAATAGTTTTGAAAGAATAATTTCCATTATCATCAGAAAAGGTAGTACCACGGTAACGGTAATCACTAGTTGTATTATCATAAACACCTTTGCTGTCGCAATGCCATAATTCTATTTTTGCTTTTTTGAATGGTGTTTTGCAATCTTTGTGTTTAATCATGCCGGTCAATTCTAATAAACTTCCCGTTTCGCCTTTTATTACCAGGTTATTACGAATGGGACCGTCGGGCCGATAAAAAGGCCCAAGGATATCAGACGTTGTTTCGCAATCGCTTACATAATTCTTGCCATCAAAACGAATAAATCCGGAAGCGCTGATAGCCACTGCACATAAGGCAGTGTTTTTTATAAAAGTTCTACGTTGCATAAAAGTGGATTATGATGATGAGGGATTTTTAATTTATGATTTTTTATAAAAAATGTTTAGGCTAAGGATGCCAGGCAATAGAGATTACTTGATAGCTATTGCTGCACTTGATGGTCCTGCTAATGGAATTATATTAGTTGATGTAAAGCCTACAATCTTTGCCCACTTATTGAAATCGGCAAGAGTGTAATCAAAACCCTTCCCGGTTTCAATCAACATATTCAGGCTCATCATCATCCCGAATACATTTTGTTTTCTATCGTCATCAATGATCCCTTCTATGGCTACAAAGGCACCACCATCTGGCAGGGCTTCATAGGCTTTTTTCATCAACATTATTTTTTGATCTTCATCCCAATCATGTAAAATATTTCCCATCACAACTATATCAGCTTTGGGAATAGGGTCGGTAAAAAAATTTCCGCTGGCTATTTTTACCCTGTCTGAAAGTTGAAAATGTTGAACGGTATCATTGGCTATAGATTCTACTGCCGGCAAGTCGAAACTCAGGCAAGAGATATGTGGTTGATGTTTTGCCACCATTACAGAAAGCAACCCGGCAGCTCCCCCGGCATCTGTCAATGTCTTATATTTTGAGAAATCAAAATTTTGAGCAAAAGCAATAAAATTTCCCATCTGAATTCCACTCATGGCGTTGACAAACTCCGTTAGCTTTTCCGGTGAACTATACAACTTTTCAAATATGGGTGTATCTCCTTCTTTAGCTTCGTTTTGTGGAAGTCCTGTAAGTAATCCTTCCTCAAGGTTTCCCCAGAATCGATACAATCTATTGTTCATCATTTCAAGAATTCCGCCAATGTATGTAGGTTTTTTTTTGTCTAAAAATGTATCCGTATCGATACTGTTGGAATACATGGCTGTTTCTAAAAGCCCATCACGTTGTAAGAAGCCCAAAGCACTGAGGGTATCAAGAAAGTCATAAGCGTTTCTATCTGTGCATTTAAAATTCAGGATGGATTTTATTTCTTGTGCAGACAATGTTTTCTTTTCTGAAAGTATTGTGAATAGTTGGAAATTTACCGCTGTCAACAGTATTTTCGAAGCCCAAAAACCGGTGCCGATTTTCATTATGTTTTCTGGAGATGCTTGATTGGTTTGTTGATCCATTGTATTTTTTGATTTAAGACCTGGTTGATAAAAAAATTAAAATGAATGTGAACTCAGCGTCAGGGCCACTTTAATTATTACCCTCGGTCTGTCGCTTATTTAAAAGATCGTCATTATTTACTCCTCTTTTTTTCGAAACATTTTCCGTTAGTTTACCAAAATTCCAGGTAAGTGCGAGCGCAATGCCGCGCCTTATTTGTTTTTGGACATTGGTAGTATGAAAAATTGGATCAGTAAGTTTTCTACGGAAATCCCGGGTTTTCTCCAGGAAATTAACAGCTCTCAATGAAACATTTAATTTTTCCTTCAAAAACTTGTGATTCAACGCGAGGTTATACCATGTATTGAATGGATATTCGGTTTGAATGGATGCCGGATCTTTCCATAGACCCACAAAAGAGCTGATTGTGAATTTTTTGGAGAACTTATAACTGGAATGTGTAGTAAAACCATAACCGATGCCCTCGCTTGAGTGTGCGGTGAACTTGTTTGTGATATTAATGTAGCGTATTGAAGCATTAATGAAAAAAGTCAATTTATTTATTTTGGAATTTACATTTAGATTCAGGCCAGACTGGAACTCTTTTCCAATGTTAAGGCTGGTAGTTTTAGTTACTCCGCTGAGCAGATCAAAAGAAGAATAATCTAATATTTTATTATCGCTATAACTTCCTTCAATAGTAATCCCGCCAAAGGTAGATCCCTTTATGTACCGGGTTTGAGCCGAAACGGTGTGAATTGTTTGGGGGCCGAGACCAGGATTCCCAAATTCAATATTAAAAGAATCATTGTTATTTATAAATGGATTAAGGTCCCAGATATACGGGCGCTGTAATCTTTTATTATAGGAAAGTACCATGGTAAGTACATCATTCATCCGGGTAGTTGCCTGGATGTTTGGTAGAAGTGTGATATAGCTTTGATCCACTAATGTCTTGGAAGAAATAAAATTTCCATTTACCCCGGTGTGTTCCAACCGGCTTCCAAATCGAAAATTGGTTTTCTTTACTTTAACACTATACATGCCGTACACACTGAAGACATCCTGTATATATTTAAAATGGTCAGTATTCGCCGGGTTCATTTTATAATCATTCAAAAGATCATATTTTATGAGGCTTTCAAAATTAGAATTTGCCCGCCTTAAAATTGCTTTCACTCCCGATTCGAATTTCACATTCTTTTTTAATGGGATAATGTAGTCGGCCTGGATAGTGTATTGGTTATTATGTGCAATACTGTTGTTAATGATAAACCTGTCGGTGCCTGGATTATCCTGTGAACTGTTTAAAAAGGAAGAAGTTTTACCAAACTCGCCAAAAAATCTTACGCTCAATTCTTTATCTTTATTTTTTTTAAATCTTCTGATGTAATCAGTTCCTACACTTATACCGGGGTTTTCATTTTTATTATCCAGGGAAAAAAAGCTTACTGTAGATCCGGCACTGTTAAAATCAGTTTTTATGGTTTGAGCTTGCAACGACCTGTTAGATCCGCTATTTATGTTTGCATAGGTACTAAGGGTATTCAGGCTGTCAATCTCCCAGCTGATTTCTGAATTGCCGAAATTCCAACGCGAACTGTTGCGCCTGTTTCCTTCCAATGCTCTTTGAGTATATACACTTGGTATAACAGGAACTGTTATTGCAGAACTTTCCTGATCGACTGGCCTGGAATCGCCGATAACATATAATAATGTGGTTCCAATCTTACCAAATTTTGCATTTGCATTTAGTGAAATGGTATTTAGCTTATCTATGGTCCTGGAAAAAGAAGATAGCGTACCATTATATCCAACTATTTTCTTCTTAGTAATGATATTGATTAAACCGCCGATACCCTCTCCATCATATTTGGCGGAAGGAGAAGTTATCACTTCTATTTTGGAAATTAGGGCTCCCGGAAATCCCCTTAATGCTTCTTTAAGATTTCTTGCAAACATGGAGGTTTCCCTCCCATTCAATAAGACCTTGAAATTTCTTTGACCATTAACCTGCACATTATCTTCTCCATCTACAGATATAAATGGGGTTTTACGTAAAATGTCGATCGCGGTTTCTGTTTTGGCTGTGGGATCATTTTCAACATTAAAAACGATCTTGTCATCCGCCTGCTCAATCAATGGCATGTTTTTTATAATGGTAACTCCCTCCAGCGTTCGTGATGCAGATGATAATTGTATATCATTTATAGTAACATCCCCAACCGCAGGTGTAAGAGTAACCGCCTGCTGCTTCTCAGCAAATCCCGTGTGGGTGAATACAAGTGTATAATTTCCAAACTCTAGTTTAGTGAATTTGAATGATCCGTCCTCCTTCGTATATGTAGTTTGAAATGGATTGAGCAAATCCTTTTGTTTATAAAAGCGGACCGTTACAAAGCTCAATGGTTTTAAGCTGCTGTCCAGCACTTTGCCTGACAACCGGGCACTGGATTGTGCAAATAGACTTCCGGGCAGGCAGATTACCATTGCTGTAAACAGAACTATGAAGGCAATTATCAACTTCCGCATTACGAAACAATTAGTCAGGGTAAATGATACATTTTGGAAGATCCAAACAATATAAAAATTTTTTTGGTAATTGTCAATAATGCATTTATAGAAGGTAGGTTTTTATCTACAATGACCCTTCAGGTCGAGATTCTTAATTGACCTGAGATTTTACAAAGTACCAGGATCATCCGATAAAAAGATTTCGTTTAAATCTTAATTCTGCATCGCCTTAGCTTGCAGGAGATCATAAGGAAAAATTGCAAAAGATTTGATGCCACCGGAAGCGGATTAACTAAGCTGAGTTCTTTTTAAATATCCTTAAAAAATTGCCACCCAGAATTTTGCGAATAGATTTTTTGCTATAGCCTCTTTGTAATAAAGCCTGCGTTATGAGAGGCATTGCCGTAACGTCATCCAACTGCTGTGGTAAAGAATTTACACCATCAAAATCACTTCCCAGCCCTACATGATTCACGCCTATCATTTTTACAATATAATCAAGATGATCAAGCAAAACGGATAATGGTGGCCGCATGTTTCTTACTTCGCCGGGATACTTTTCAAACAGGAATACCTGGGCAAAATAGGGTTCGGGGTTTTTGCTGATCATCGAGTCATATTCCGATTTATGACTTCCAATAAAATCATCACTTCTTTTTTCAAAATCAGGATCTAAAAAGCCACTGTAAAAATTCAAATGAATCACGCCACCATTTTTCCCGACGGCTTTTATTTGATCATCTTTTAGATTTCTCCTGTGTGCACATAAGGCATACACGCAGCTGTGAGAAACAATCACCGGTTTTGAGGAAATATTAATGGCATCCCAAAAAGTTTGCTCTCCTACATGCGAAAGATCAACCAGCATACCCAGTTCATTCATCCGCTTTACAACTTGTTTTCCAAAATCGGTCAAGCCTTTATGCTTAAGTGAATCCCTCATCGGCGTTGTTTCATCTAATGCTGATGTTGCCCAGTCAGTTGAATTGTTCCAGGTTAAGGTCATGTATCGAACTCCCCTGGTGAATAATTTATCCAGGTTTTGTAAATTGTTTTCAATCATATGTCCACCCTCAACCCCGAACATAGCTGCCAATTTATTTTCTTTAACCGTTTGCTTTAGTTCATCAATGTTGCCAACTATTTTTATTTTATTCGGGTTACGATTGGCAACTGCATAAAGCGTATCTATTTCCCTGTTGGCCCACGCATAGGGATTTACTTTTAATCCATCACACCAAACAGAAAACAACTGTACGTCTACGCCACCTTGTTTAAAAC
>JBKJPO010000130.1:0-2585 GCA_046595095.1 Chitinophagaceae bacterium | reverse complement strand
TCATTCTTTTATTGGCCTGTATAAACTTGATAATAAGACTGTAAATTTTGTTGAACCCAGCATTGATCTGGACTTTTCACCCGTATGGTCATCCGATAGTAAACAGTTGGCCTATGTCCGAATGCCCAATATTCATAACCTGCTGCCATTCACACCAATGCGGGAATCAAACCCATGGAGTATCCGTATTTATGATGTACCCACAGCAAGAGCAAAAGTAGTATGGAAAGCAGCAACAGGCAGAGGAAGCAAACTATTTAACGATCTTCCTGTTGGTGAAAGTTTATTATGGTGGGATGCTAACGGTCAACTGATTTTTCCTCTCGAAAAAGATGGATGGGTGCATTTATTCGCACTTAATTTAGAAACCTTACAATCACGATTGTTAACAACGGGAAATGGTGAAGTGGAAAACGTAACCTTATCAAATAACCGGAAAATTATTTATTACACTACAAACATTGGAGATATTGATCGCCGACATATTTGGCAACTCGATCTTGCATCTGGCAACACCAAACAGTTGACAACGGGCAATGCTATTGAATGGTCGCCTGTGGAAACATCCGCAGGAATTGCATTTTTGCGGTCATCAGCAATACGTCCTGCCTGGCCTGCTGTGTTGCATCAAAATATTATAAAGGATGTAGCTGCAGATTTGTTTCCTAAAGATTTCCCGTCTGACCTCGTGCAACCAAAAGCTATTACCCTTACAGCAAGTGATGGTATAAAAAGCTATGCACAACTTTTCTTGCCGACAGATTATAATCCTGCAAATAAATATCCGGCACTTGTTTATATGCACGGAGGATCTAGAAGACAAATGTTGTTGGGATTTCATTATTCGCAATATTATTCTAATGCTTATGCACTCCATCAATACTTTGCCCGTAGCGGGTATATAGTGCTTTCCCTCAACTACCGCAGCGGCATTGGCTATGGGCTTAATTTCCGTGAGGCATTAAATTATGGTGCAGCAGGAGCAAGTGAAGTAAAAGATGTAATAGCTGCAGGGGCGTATCTGCAAAAAAGAATAGATGTAATGCCCAATAAAGTTGGATTGTGGGGTGCATCTTATGGAGGTTACCTCACTGCTCATGGTTTATCGCAAGCGCCTAACATTTTTTCTGCCGGTGTTGATATCCACGGCGTACACAACTGGAACGATGAAATTCCAACATTTGCGCAATGGTATGATCATTCAAAATTTCCGGAGATGGCTAAGAAAGCTTTACAATCTTCGCCGGTATTTTTTGCAAAAAACTGGAGAGCACCTGTTTTGCTTATTCACGGAGATGATGATCGCAATGTTCCTTTCAGTGAAACAGTAAATATAGCGGAGCAGTTGCGCAGGCAGAATGTACATGTTGAGCAATTGGTATTGCCTGATGAAATACATTCTTTTTTACTATACAAAAGCTGGATTAATGTATTAGATAGCACCTATAACTTTTTTGATAGACAACTAAAGAAAAGATTATGAGTGAAGAAAACAAAAATATAGAAGAAGGTTTAAGGGATGAAGGCGAAGGGTATAAGGAAGACAATACTCCAATACCTGAAACTTCTCCTGAACCTAAACCTTCAACCCTTAACCCTCAACCTTCTGATATGGAAGTACACCATCACGGCCACGTACACGAAAAAAAGAAATGGAAAGAATATGTCTTTCAGTTTCTCATGTTATTCCTTGCTGTGTTTTGTGGGTTTCTGGCTGAGTATCAATTAGAGCATACAATAGAACACCAGCGGGCACAGGTCTATGCTGCTAATCTGTCCGAAGAACTTAAAAAAGACACCGCCAGTTTAAATGAATTAATTGATGAAACTGAAATAGTTATTGGCAAGCTCGATACTTTTTGTTTATACAGCACCGAAAAAACCAAACGAAATGTTAGTAACGGTATGTTATATTATTACAGTTCATACACAACTTTTATAGAGTTTTTCTCTTCCAATAATACAACTATTGAACAAATGAAAGGTTCCGGCAATTTAAGAATTATGGGAAATGCAATATCGCAAAAAATAAGCGGGTATAGTAAGAAGTTAAGCCAGCTTGATAATGAATATCAGCTCACTAAGTCTGAATTTTCTAAAATTGAAGAATTATATTTCAAAATATTTGATGGCTACATAACCGATTACCTTTCATTTTCCACGGAATTTGATCGCAGCTCATTCCATATAAACAGGGATTCTGTTTTTGAGTTAGCTCTCCCTTTAATTAGTGATGATCCAAAATTGATGAGGGAGTTTACCGGCTGGCTTAAATTTGAGACTAGCATTTATAAAATGCAAAACAGGGATCATCTCAGGCCATTAAAGCAGTTCGCAATAGAGTTGCTGGCGTTGCTTAAAAAAGAGTATCAACTTAAATAAGTTAGACCTGTATAGAATTTCTTTTCCAACTTACCGTTACCGGGGAACCCTTAGCAATGATAACTGAATCGGGTTGTTGCTGCGATAGAAAAGAAAAATCATAGCCGTACATTGCTGTAAAATCACAATCAATCGTATAGTCTGTAACTTTATTTACCAACCACCTGGGGTGATTCACTTTGTATTCCTGGGAGAGTGTGTCA
>JBKJPO010000110.1:0-13885 GCA_046595095.1 Chitinophagaceae bacterium | reverse complement strand
ATTAAATTTTCTCTTTGTGAATTTTTGTTTGTTAATAAATTCTGTGCTACAAACAGGTAGCACCTTCGGTGCATTGGGACACAACCATCATTTCATCGCTACAAACAGGTAGCACCTTCGGTGCATTGGACACGATCACCATTTAGGTGATGCGTAAAGTTTCAAAAAATTTTTTTCATGAAAAATAGCTTGAACTTATTTTGATGACTCGTTTAATGGATACTTGAATCCATGCTTAACAAAACAAGGCCGTTCACTTTAGATATTAAAAAGACTGTATTTTGAATATAGTCTTTTTTCTTTTTCAGGTTAATTAGAAGAGTGTCTGCCACAGAAAATGTTATGTTGAAATTCGGCCATTACTTAGAGCAACCTGGATCTCTTTCTTTTCAACAATTAATTAGATCACCAACATTCAACCCTTAATCAACAATGTCTCCGTAACAGGAAATGTAACTGTTAAAATACAGCCCTCACCGGGTTGCGAAGCAATACTTGCGTTTCCATTGTAAGACGAAGCACGGCTGATAATATTGGCTATCCCGATTCCATTTAGTTTTTTATCCTTATCGAAGCCAATACCATTATCTGAAATGGAAAGAATGATGGAACTTTTATTTTGCAGGAGGCTGATTGAAGCTTTTACAGCCTGTGAATGTTTTAAAATATTACTCAGCTGTTCCTGAACAATTCTGAAGAGATTAAGCTTGAACCTATCATTCACACTATTCTCTACAAAACTCTGTAATGAACAGGATACCTGTATGGGGTTTACTTCCATGATATCCCGGGTAATATTGTCTATAGATTCACAAAGTCCCTGGCTGCTAATGGCATCAATCATCAAACCTTTTGAAAGTTTCCTAATCTCTTCAATAGCCGTAATCATATATTCGGATGAACGGCTAAGATAAATTTCGGAATTTGTTCCCCCTCGTTTTGCCATGTCAAGATACATCCTGGAAGCGCTCAACAATTGATTCACATTATCATGAAGTTCTTTTCCTATATCCGACCTTTCTGTTTCCTTGGCTTCAAGTTTTGCTTCAGCGATCTGTTTTTCCTTTAATTTTATTTCCTGTTCAAGTCTTTCTTCCAGGATTTTTTGTTTACTCATATCCTGCATATACCCTATCCTCCGGTAGGCTCTTCCATCTGCATCTCGCAATACAATACCACTTGTTAATACATTGGCTACCGACCCGTCGGCCTTTAAAAAACGAAAGCTATATTTCCATTCTGCGTCTCCTGAAACAAGCATCCTGCGATAGTCCTTAATTAAAGCTTCTTTGTCTTCAGGATGAACATATTTAAACCAATCCTCAACAGAGGTCATGTTACTGCTTATTTTATAACCAAACTCTTTTTCATAAGCATCACTTAATGTTACTTCATTAGTGGCCAGGTCAACATCATATAATACATCAGAAGATGAATTGAAGATGAGCTTAAAATTCTCCTCGTATTCAGTAATCCTTTTCCTCTTGCCCGCAATATCCTGGTCCCGCTTTTCTTCTAATTCCTTTTTGCGGCTTAGATCCTGCATAGCGCCTATCATGCGGCATGCTTTACCATTCGCCTGCCTGATTATACTGGCCCTATCATATACTTTAGCAATAGTTTTATCCGCCCTTAATAATTGGTAAGCATATTCCCAATGAGAGGAAGTAGACTCAATTGCATTGTGCAATCCTTTTTCAAAGCCTTTCTTATCGTCTGGATGAACGTGGTTGCGCCTATCAGCTATAGTGCCTTTGTTATGTTTTATTTTATGGCCAAACAATTCCTGGAAACCATTGCCTATGAAAACTTCATCAGTCAATAAATTCCAATCCCATATTACATCAAAAGAAAGTTTAGCTGCCAGGTGAAATTTTTCGCTTTCTTCACCCTGGATTATTATTTGCTCTTCCAACAAGCTTTCCAAATCCTTCACCCGGCTTATATCCTGTATCGCGCCTATTAAACGTATCGCTTTGCCCTCTTCATCTCGTATAATACTTGCCCGGCTGGTAGTGGAGGCAAGAGTATTATCATAACGTTTAATTACAAAAGAATCATCCCAGCTTTTGGAAGAGGAAGCAAGTGCCCTTAATAATTTTTCTTCTACGGTATCTAATTCTCCCAGGATTAGATACCGGTTTAATTCTTTGAAATTTATTGTATTGTTTGGAATCTTGTAGCCAAATACTTCTTCAATACTATCCCCTACATAAATTTCACCGCTCTCGATATCCCAGTCCCACATTACATCGTATGAAGTTTTAGCAATATTTTTTATCCATTCATTATTTGCCGCTAAACGGGCGTCTGATTTTAACTGTGCATTTACGATATCAGCAGCTACAATTTTTTCCTGGCGGTTGTCAATTTTGTCTTGCTTTGCATTAGCAATTACAATATTGCCGGCTACAAGTTTTTGATTCTTAGTATCAATTTTTACTTGTTTTGCTTTAGCAATAACAATATTATCAGCTACAATTTTTTCTTTCTTAGTATCAATTTCTTTCTGCTTTGCTTTCGCAACAACGATATTGTCGGCCACAAGTTTTTTATTCTTAGTATCTATAACTTTTTGTTTTGCTTTGGCAACATCAATATTTTCGGCTACAATTTTTTCCTTGACAATATCTATAGCTTTTTGTTTTGACTCAGCAAGAACAATATTATCAGCAACAGTTTTTTCTTTTTTGGCATCAATATTTTTTTGGTCAAGTATACTTTGACTCAAATCAGTAATTGTAGTTATGGCTTTTTCAACCCCATCCACATCCACAAAAACCGAAGAAGTAATTTCACAGGAAATTTTCTTCCCATTTTTTTTGGTGACTGTTACTAATGCTTTTGATTGCCCCTCTGCAGCTCTTTGCTTAAGCATTGCCCTAAAACTGCTTTCATTTAAATCAAAAATATCCGACCTGTTTTTGGTTAATAATCCATTTTTAGCATAGCCCAATAATTTGCTTGCAGCATTATTTGCTGCTATTATTTTTCCGCTGCTTACGATTAATATGAGATTAGCCTGCAAAGAATTATTAAAGGCAAGTTGATGGAGATCGCTGTCGGTTACTGAAGCAATAGATTTCATAATCTGGCGGCTGTTTTCTTATTGGATTTTGTGAGTCACAAGCAATTGGGGTAAGTTAACCAATAATCTGCAAAGTTCAAGAGGTTCAAGAGGCTTCATAGGTTCAAGAAGTTCAAGAGGTTTAAGAGGTTCAAGAGGTTTAAGAGTTTTTAAGAGGTTATTTTATTTCTGGGTTTCCGGCATGTTTATAAACGTCTGAAACCTCTTGAACCTCTTAAACCTCTTGAACTTCTTGAACCTCTTAAACCTCTTGAACCTCTTAAAACCTCTTGAACCTCTTATTCGTACCTTGCCACAAACTAACAGTTATCACCAATTAAATAAGAAAATGAAAGTAGCTGTATTTAGTACAAAATCGTATGACCGTGAGTATCTTGACAAATTCAACATTGGGGGAAAACACTCATTGACATATTTTGATGCTTCGCTAACATGCAACACTACAAATTTAACCATAGGATATGAAGCTGTATGCGTATTTGTAAATGACAAAGTTGACAGGGAAACTGTTGAAAAAATATCGGCAAACGGAGTCAAAGTGATTGCCTTACGATGCGCGGGGTTCAACAATGTTGATATTGCGGCTTCAGAAGAAAAGGGCACCAAAGTAGTGAGGGTGCCCGCTTATTCTCCACAGGCAGTTGCAGAACACGCAGTGGCACTCATTCTCACATTAAACAGGAAAACACATAAAGCTTACAACAGGATCCGGGAAAATAATTTTTCATTAGACAAACTAATCGGTTTCAACCTGTATAAAAAAACAGTTGGTGTGATTGGAACAGGGAAGATCGGATCAATATTTTGCGAAATAATGCTGGGTTTTGGATGTAAAGTAATTGCAAATGATGTGAAAGAGTCTGATGAACTAAAAGCAAGAGGTATCGAATATAAGTCCTATGATGAGATCCTTCAGCACTCAGATATCATTTCACTCCATTGTCCGCTCACTCCTGAAACCCGCCACCTTATAGACAGCCATTCATTTTCCAGGATAAAAAAAGGAGCAATGATCATCAATACCAGCCGGGGTGCAGTAATAAATACTTCGGATGCAATCGAGGCATTGAAAAGTGGACAGTTGGGTTATCTCGGAATTGATGCTTACGAACAGGAAGAAAATTTATTCTTTAAAGATTTATCAGAAAGCATCATTAAAGATGAAGTGATATTAAGGTTAATGAGTTTTCATAACGTGCTCATCACAGCTCATCAAGGTTTTTTTACAAAAGAGGCTATGGAACAGATTGCAACTACAACATTGAAAAACCTGAGCGATTTTGAAGATGGGCTAGCATTGGAGAATGAAGTAAAAAAATAGGTTCAAGAGGCTCAGGGGGTTCAAGGGGTTCAAGAAGTTCAAGGGGTTCAAGAAGTCTAAAAAATTGGTTGAAGTTAAGATACATGTCTGTTGCCAGGCAAGTTCTTGAACCTCTTGAACCCCTTGAACCTCTTGAACCTCTTAAACCTTTCTTCCCAATCCACATTTTGTGAACAAACTTAATTTGCAGGTCAACATAATTACTGTTTCTTACAGTAACTAAACCAGGTTGTATATGAAAAATATCTACGCTCTTGTAAGCAACAGATCCATATTGTTGCTTGCTTTTTTTTATTGCCTTACCTCGAATGCGCAGGTAATAATTACAACGACTGCAACAGCCTCAACTCAAAATTTTAATACACTCAAAGCCACGGCAGGAACATCTACAACTGTGCCCACAGGTTGGAAATTTCTTGAAACCGGCACCAATGCAAACACGTCTTATACTACCGATGCCGGCTCCTCAACAACAGGAGATACCTACAGCTATGGCACAGGAACCAGTACTGAAAGGGCTTTTGGTGCTTTAAGATCAGGCAGTCTTATTTCTACATTGGGTGTCCAGGTCAAAAACAGCACAGGTCAAACCATCACATCGCTTACAATTTCTTATACGGGCGAACAATGGAGATGTGGTACAACAGCCAGGACTGATCAATTGGATTTTCAATACAGTTTTAATGCTACTTCACTTTCTTCCGGAACATGGACAGACGCAAATACACTCGATTTTTTATCACCCAGTACAACAACAACTGGTTCAAAAGATGGAAATGCCACTGCCAACAGATCAGTGAAAACAGCAACAATTACTGGTTTAAGTATCGCTAACAATGCCATATTCTGGTTACGGTGGAACGATGCAGATGCGAGCGGTGCAGACGACGGCTTATCGATTGATGATTTTTCAATTCAATTAAATGGTGGCGATATTGTTGCTCCTCTTGTCTCTTCATTGAATCCTTCAAATGGGAGTTCTAATATTTCGCTTAGCGGAAATCTTGTAATCACATTTAATGAAAACATTCAAAAAGGAACTGCAGGAAATATTGTTGTGAAGAAAATTAGTGATGGATCGATTGTGAACACAACTGCGGTTACTTCAACAAGTGTATCTATCAGTGGCGCATCTTCCACCATTCCTTTTACCGCTTTGGCTTACAGCACTGCATACTATGTAGAGATGCCTTCCGGAACATTCAAAGACATTGCCGGAAATAGTTTTGCAGGAATAACAGGTTCTGCTGCCTGGTCATTTACAACATTGGCACAACCATCAGCAACGGTTTCTGTAAACCCGGCTTCACTTGATTTTGGATTTGTAGCTGCCGGCTCAACTTCTACCAATAAAAGTTTTACATATACTACCACAAACGTTACCTCATCATTAACCCTTTCTGCTCCGGCTTCATTTCAATTATCAAAAGATGGAAATGCTTTTTCATCTACACTCAACTACACGTTAGCAGAGGCACAAACCGGGCAAACCGTTTATTCACGTTTTACACCAGCCACGCCCAATACCAATTACAGCGGGCTAATCAATTTCTCCAGCACTGGCTTAAATGATAACAAAGAGCAATTGACCGGGAACTCGAATACTGCCGGTCCGTTGAATTTCTATTTTGGTAACATGCACGCCCACAGCAGTTATTCTGATGGTAACAAAGATGATGTAACAAAAATTCCTGCTGATGATTATGCTTTCGCAAAGAACTCGCTCTGCTTTGATTTCCTTGGAATTAGTGAACATAATCATGTAGCGGCCGGTATGCGCTTAGCCGATTGGCAACCCGGCCGTACACAAGCGGCAACGGCAACTACGTCTACCTTTATTGGATTGTACGGAATGGAATGGGGAGTTATCAGCGGAGGTGGGCATGTAATTGTTTATGGTATGGATTCATTGGTTGGATGGGATCCCGGTGAATACCAGGTGTATGTTCCAAAAAGTGTTTATAAAGGAACTGGGGGTTTATTTGATATCCTCAACCGTCATGGTGGAAATGCGTTAGCATACCTGGCACATCCCAACACTACAGATTTTAATGATCTCCTAAATGGTAGCTATGATCTTGCCGCAGATAATGCAGTGGTTGGATCAACTGTAGAAAGCGGGCCCGCTTTTTCCACCAACGTTACTTATACGGAACCTGCCAGTTCTATGTCTTATCTTGGCTATTATAAGAGTATGTTATCGAAGGGTTATCACCTGGGCCCTACAATTGATCACGATAATCATAACATGACTTTTGGAAGAACCGCGAAAACAAGACTGGTTGTATTGGCCTCATCTTTAAGTGAAAACAATTTGCTTGATGGAATGAGAAAAATGCGTTTCTACGCTTCGCAGGATTGTGGTGCAAGGATTACTTACAATATTAACGATGAACCAATCGGTAGCATCATTACAAAAGTTGGGGCTCCTGTAATTTCAGTAAATAGCATCACTACAAATACTATCACATCCGTAAATGTAATGTATGGGGTTCCCGGTAGTGGAACAGTTGCCACACAACTTACCAGCAGCAGTAATGGAACTTTTACATTTACTGATAATACATTATCCAACTTATCGCAACGTTACTATTATCTTGATATCACCGAAAGCAATGGCACAAGGGTTATTACGTCTCCTATCTGGTATACTAGAAATGATGCTGCTCTCCGTGCTACCTCGCTTACATCTTTCTTTACCGTAAATGAGGCTGATAGAGTTACCTTAAAGTGGACAACTGAAAATGAAGAGATGAACCAGCAATTTGAAATCGAACGCTCCATTGACGAGGGAAGAACTTATGTAAATATCGGGATCATTGCAGGTAAAGCGCCATCCAATGCAATAATGACTTATGGTTTACCTGATCTGCAGCCATTTGATGGTGTTGCATTTTATAGGCTTGTTCAAAGAAGTAAGGATGGCAGAATCAATTTTACAGATGTGAAAGTCGTTAATAGAACTAAACTACCTGCTTCTTACTATACAATTTATCCAAACCCTGTTCAAGGTATACTTAATGTAAAAGTGATGGCAACCATAGCCGAAAAAACTTCAGTCGAAATATATGATATGGCCGGAAGAAGAATGATCACACAGTTGGTGTCTATCTATACGGGAGACCAGAATATCAAAGTGGATATGGGGCAATTAGAGAAAGGAAGTTATATATTGAAATTCAAACTCGGAGGAAAAACAACAGCCCAGATGATTAATAAGTTTTAAAATTATAGTGGGAATTATTTTACCATTAACATCTGCCATGTAGAAAAACTGGAGCATTAAGTTACATTGGACATGTATTTCTAAAGTATGATAATCTCAGCAATTTTCGGGTATAGGTTTTAGTATGGTATGCACGAAGAATTAACTTTGTTAAGCAACTTACCTGTTCTTCTCAGCAACCATCTCGGCAAGTCTTTCATTGTCTATACCATCAGGTATAAAAAAAATTATTGGTGGTATGATGAAGCAGACATAGGAAATATAAACATTCACATAGGCTAAGGGTATAGAAATTAGATAAACCACAGTTCCAATAATTGCCTTGGTTCTTGCCCTCATGGAGACTTTAAATATTTTTTGTGTCAACACTTTGTCCTTATCTGTATGTATCAGGTTTTTACGGATACTATAATTACGCATTATCACATAAGTAAGCGTAGTCAACAACATTATCAATCCATAGATTGCGGGGGATAAGGCAATAAAAGGATTGGCCCCTATTATTGCAGTTGCAAAAGGGATCAGGCTAAGAAAAAATAAAAACAAGAAATTTTGCCATAATAATTGTTCATCTGTATTTTCAAGGAGATGAAACATGTGATGATGATTTGTCCAGAATATTCCTATCATCATAAAACTGAACGCGTAGGTAATAAAGTAAGGCAGCAATTCCCTTAAATGATCCATTGTTTGCTCCTCAGTATTTCCCTTACTAAGATCAGGAATTCTGAGGTTAAGGATCATTATTGTAATGATGATCGCTATTACTCCATCGCTAAACGTTTCCAATCTTGTTGTACTGATCTTCATAAGTAAAAGCGATTTTTTATTTAACTCCACTCAACTCTTCCCACGCAGCCAACAATCCTTTTTCAATCCCTACACCTTGCCATTCCGGGGCACCAGGTATTGCCTTCGCAGCCAATATTGCTTCTTTATTTTTGCCCGAAGTAATCTCAGCCTGAACAAATTCGAGCAGCTTTGATAAAAAGTTCTGCATTGCACGAAGATCATCCATATTTCCCGTCACTTTTTCCGGATAAAATGCATGCCCAAAAACAAATATGGTATCGTTGTCAAAAGTGTTGATTGCTTTTTCTAAAACCACTATCCAGTTCTTAATATTAGCTCCGGCAGAGCGGTCAATCACCGGGTAGCGCCTGTTGAATACCAGGTCGCCCATGTGTGCAACATTAGCATGCTGGAAATGAATGACCACATCTCCATTTGTATGGGCAGGGCCGAAATAATGTGCCATTATCTTTTCCTTGCCTAGTTTGATTTTCCAGTTTTCAGTAAAAGTTGTGTCGGCAAAAAGTTGTTTTTCCGTAGTCTTATTATTTTCAGCTACACGTTTTTGGTTGGCAAGACAATTCGTGTGTCCTACAACGTGAGCTACAATTCCTTTGAAAGAAATATTCCCTCCTGTATGATCTCCATGATGATGTGTGTTCACCAGGTATTTAAAAGGTTTTTCTTTTTTCCTAAGCTCTTCAATTAAATGAACTGATGTATCCGGGAACTGCGAATCCACAACCATTATTCCTTTCTTAGAAACCATAAAACCAATGGTTCCTCCTCTTTCTGTAAAAATGCCCACATCATTGCGTAACATTTTTATTTTCCAGGGATCAGCAAAGAAATCTTTACCAAAAACTTCTGTGTTGTAAAAAGCAAGGGCTCCCATACCCAGTGCTGAATTGTAGAGGAATTTTCTGCGATGCATAAAATTAATTTTTATTAGAGTTAAATTCTCTGTTTTTTTTCCGTCCACTGCCAACTGCTACTGCAACTGCCACTGCCTCTACCCACTTCCCCTCACCTCCCCTCCTGAACAAGATTCTCCAATACATAAAAGGCGATCGGACAAAAGCTACTATTCTTTAACGTTAGTTGCTGCCTTTTGATAAATACGTCCTCGTCAGTATATGGAAATCGCACACAATCTGAAGGCCGCTCTTCATAAATTGAACAGAAATTATCTTCCCCCAGAAATGGACATGGAGATTTCTTCGCTACATAATCCCCTTCAATGTCAATCCTCAGGTATGTTTCAATAAATTCACCTTCCTTCATTTTCAAATACTTCGAAATGCGTTTGATATCCGGGGTTTTAAACCGCGGAGAAAAATTTTTGCAGCAATTGGCACATTTGAGACAATCTATTTTTTCAAAAGCTTCTTCATGCAAGCGGGGAAGGGCTTTCAGTACTCTGTTTTTATCAGCGCGCTGCAGGAAATTTTTGTACTGCTTTTGCTTGTCTGCTGATACCCGTTCCCAGTTTACAGGAAGCTCTGTCATCATACTAATCGGTATATTTTAATTGTAAAGGTAAGCACATCTCCGCACCATGAACGACGGTTAAACATAAATCATGTAAACAATGTTCATGCCTATTGAAAATAATGTCCATGTGAGGATTCCATCGAATCCTACAAAATATACATTCGTAAAGAGGTGTTCGGCGTAGTTGAACTTTCTTCGGTAGAAACAAAGCAATAAACCAGCGATATCAATGGTGTTGACTCAAGGCAGCACATTGGCATATTTTTCAGTGAAATGGGAGATTGGAGTATTCAACCTATTTATGTAAGATTGCCTTCCTGCTTCGGGAATATTTTCAATATTGAAGGGCCTGGCTGGTGATCAGTTGAAAATGGATGGAAGATCGACCTCATGAAAACGAAGAATCCCAGCCAGACCAATAGCATGGTAAAGGGATTGCAATACTTACCGATTATTTTCTTAATTAACCCATAACCATTAACCATTAACCATTATTATTGCTTTCCACTCCTTAACTTTGCGCTCCAAAAGCTCCAACGAATTTTATATGAATCTTTTCGAATTACAAGACAATGAATTTGCCACGAGGCATATCGGCCCGAATGAAGCGGAGCAACAAACAATGCTTAAACAAATTGGCTTCAGCAGCATTGATGAACTTATTGATAATACAGTTCCTCCTGCCATCAGGCTGAAGGAACCATTGAAGACTGGGGGGCCCGTTTCAGAAGCAGAATATCTCGCGCAATTAAAGGAGGTAGCCTCAAAAAATATTGTTGCAAAAACTTATATCGGCCAGGGTTATTATGATACGTTCACCCCGGCAGTGATATTGAGAAATCTATTTGAAAATCCGGGATGGTACACTCAATACACGCCTTACCAGGCGGAGATAGCACAGGGAAGGCTGGAAAGTTTACTCAACTTCCAGACAATGATCAGCGACCTTACTGCCTTACCCATTGCCAATGCTTCACTCCTTGATGAAGGTACTGCCGCTGCTGAAGCTATGGCCATGCTTTTCAATCATAAGAATAAAGCAGATGATATTACTGCCCCAAAATTTTTTGTTGATGACAAAGTGTTCCGTCAGACGATGGAAGTAATAAGTACAAGAGCAAAACCGATTGGGATTGAAATTATTTCCGGCGATTACCGGGCAGCAAATCTTGATGAAACTTATTTTGGCGTTATCGTCCAATACCCAAACGCTGAAGGAAGCATAGAAGATTATCGTAAATTCATTCAACTTGCGCATGATGTAAATGCACAGGTTATAATGGCAGTCGACCTGCTTTCTCTTACACTGCTTACACCACCAGGTGAACTTGGAGCTGATGTAGCCATCGGTTCGGCTCAAAGATTTGGGGTACCGATGGGATTTGGTGGACCACATGCGGCATTCTTTGCAACGAAAGATGAATTCAAAAGAAATATTCCGGGTCGCATCATTGGTATCAGCATCGATGCGCAGGGAAACCGATGTTTGCGTATGGCATTGCAAACAAGGGAACAACATATCCGCAGAGAAAAAGCAACTTCAAATATCTGTACAGCGCAGGCTTTGCTTGCAAATATGGCAGCAATGTATGCGGTTTATCATGGGCCTGAAGGGTTAAAAAATATTGCAAAAAGAGTAAGCCTGCTTGCTCAGACTTTGCATGAGGAATTGAATGAGCTTGGTTTTGACACGCCTAATGAATCTTACTTTGATACAATTAAAGTTACCAATACTGATGTAAAAATAATCAGGGAGATCGCATTGGCTAATGCGATCAATTTTAATTACATCCACGAGAATATAATTACAATCTCGCTTGATGAGACTACAAGCCAGCGCGATATTCTCGACATACTCCATGTATTTGCTTCTGCAAAAAATATAGACACCGTTAATGCCACATTCAACACCGAAGGAAACCTGGAAAACATTCCTTCCTCATTAACAAGAAACTCCGGTTTTTTACTTCATCCAGTTTTCAATACACATCGCAGCGAAAGCCAGATGATGCGCTATCTTAAAAAACTGGAAAACCGTGATCTTAGTCTTACACATTCAATGATCGCACTTGGCTCATGCACAATGAAGTTGAATGCTGCAGCGGAACTAATTCCTGTGAGCTGGCCTGAGTTTGGTAAAATGCATCCTTTTGCTCCTGCTTCGCAATGGAAAGGGTACCAGCAAATAATTACTGAGCTCGAAAATTGGTTGAGTAACATAACCGGATTTGCCGCTACTTCACTTCAGCCAAATAGTGGAGCGCAGGGCGAATACGCCGGACTGTTAGCTATTAGGGCATACCATGAATCAAGGATTGAAACACACCGCAATATTATTCTCATCCCTATCTCAGCTCACGGCACTAATCCTGCATCCGCGGTGATGGCAGGCTTTAAGGTACTGGTTACAAAATGTGACGAGGCAGGAAATATTGATGTAGAAGATTTGAAAAAACACGCTGAAAAACATGCGAATGATCTTGCCGGCCTCATGGTAACTTATCCATCGACACATGGTGTATTTGAAGAAAGCATAAAAGATATTTGTCAACTGGTTCATGAAAATGGAGGACTCGTTTATATGGATGGTGCAAACATGAATGCACAGGTAGGGCTCACTTCGCCGGGTCTGATTGGTGCAGATGTTTGCCATCTCAATCTCCACAAAACATTTGCAATTCCACACGGAGGCGGTGGCCCTGGCATGGGTCCGATCTGTGTAAATGAAAAGCTTAAGCCATTTCTTCCCGGGCATAATCTATCCGATTCAGATCCTTTAGCACCAACAGCAATAAGTGCCGCCCCATTTGGTTCCGCAAGCATACTACTCATTAGCTATGCCTACATTAAAATGCTGGGTGCGGAAGGTTTAAAATCTGCTACAGAATATGCAATCCTGAATGCAAACTATATGAAGTCGAGGTTGAAAAAATATTTCAAGATCCTATACACCGGCAAAAATGGAACTTGTGCTCATGAATTCATTGTGGACCTAAGGCCATTCAAACAAAGCGCCGGCATCGAAGCAGAAGATGTGGCTAAGAGGCTTATGGATTATGGATTTCATGCGCCTACTTTATCATTCCCCGTTGCCGGCACAATAATGATTGAGCCAACTGAAAGTGAGGATAAAGCTGAGCTGGATCGATTCTGTGATGCGCTGATAAGTATTTATGATGAGATTAAAGAAATTGAAAAAGGCACAGTTGACAAAACAGATAACCCCCTTAAAAATGCACCACATACCCTGCAGGTGATAACTGCAGAAGAATGGAATCATGGGTATTCCAGGCAAGTTGCGGCTTTTCCGATTGCCCATACACGTGAGTTTAAATTCTGGCCTGCTTCCGGCAGGGTCAATAATACATATGGCGATAGGAATTTAATCTGCACTTGTGAGCCAATTGAATCATATATGGAAGCTGTGGGTCTGAAAGATTAATGCAAAAAATTTCAAGGAGATGCTTACCGTTATTTCTTTACCTGCTTTATTTTGATTTCTTCATTGTCCAAATTTTCATCAGTAATTCTTAGGAATGCTGTTCTGCGTGGCGCAGGCATTTCGCTATCTTCACCTTTCACGGCTTTCCAGATTATTTTACTAAAAAGCATATCAGGAACAAGATCTTCTTTACTCAGGTCAATCTCATCACTGAGTTTTGCAGTGGCGTTAGTTGCAGTATTTTTTTCATTAAGATCAATATTAGAAGGTAAGGCTACGTATGGAGTAATATTGGATTTGGCTGTGAAGCTTTTAAACATTGGCGTTGCCGCGGCATCGTATTGGCTCATGGGTGGAAGGCCAAGTATCAATTCAATTGTTCTCAACATGGAAGAAGTGGAATACATAGTTTTATCAACAAAGCCCCGCTTTACAAACGGGCCGGCAACAAATGCAACAGTGCGATGCGCATCAACATGATCCGGACCATTCTGAGCATCATCTTCAACTACGAAAACTGCG
>JBKJPO010000543.1:0-19802 GCA_046595095.1 Chitinophagaceae bacterium | reverse complement strand
GCCTTAATTGTTCAAGGTTCGATTTGGTGGAAGGATGATGCCACATATCCTCATCCATTGCGGGTGCAACCATCACTGGGCATATGGCAGAAAGATACACAGCCATTAATAGATTATTGCAGCCGCCATTAGCCATTTTGGAAAGCGTATTGCAGCTGAGTGGCGCGATTACCATGATGTCCGCCCAACGGCCTAGCATCACGTGGTTTGCCCATGAAGCCTCATCAAACAGATCTATCAGCACCGGGTTCTTAGAAAGTGTAGAGAAGCTTAAGGGTGCAACAAAATCCCTTGCAGATGGTGTCATTACAACTTTTACTTCAGCACCAGCTTTTACCAAAAGTCGCACTAGTAATAATGCCTTATAAGCAGCAATGCTGCCTGTTACCCCAACCAATATTTTTTTATCACTAAGCATTTACCATGCGAATATGTATAAAAAAAGCGACGCTTTAAAACGTCGCATCTATATTCAGATATTTTTTATGAAACTAATAATGGCTTCCATGATAATTAATTAGCTTGACTAATATGACCTTAGATAAACAGGTCGTCTTCATTTTTACGGAAATAAACCTTATCCTCCATAAACTCAGCTGTAGCAAGCAGTGCCGGATTAGGCATACGCTCATAGGCTTTTGATATTTCGATTTGCTCTTTATTCTCATGGATCTCTTCGAGGCTGTCAGTGTGGCTGGCAAACTCTTCAAGTTTGTTATGCAATTCTTCTTTAAGAGAGATGTTTATCTGGTTTGCACGCTTTGCAATAACTGCTATTGATTCATACAGGTTGCCTGTTTTCGCCTTAACATCTGTTAAGTTCTTTGTTTCAACAACATTACTTGTATTAGCGCTTTGTTGACGTCTTAGCTTGCTCATTTTGTATTTCTTTAATATAATTTTGACTTGATTTGCTATAACCTTCAGCTTCTTTAATCATTTTACTTTCTGGAAATCTATCCAGGTAATCATTGTATTCGGTCACCACTTTCTCAAAGCGCTCAATTTGCTTTTCCTGGATACTTAATTTTGCAAACTCATAAAAAGATTTAATTGCCATCAATTTATAATCCTCCCCTTTTGCAGACTCCGGGAAACTGTTCAACAAATTGGTGAATGCAATTCCTGCTGCCCTGAATTGAGAAAGATTATAATATAGCCTGGCATTATTGTAATCCTTAACCTCAAGCTTTTGCCTGCTTTTATCAATTATATCTGTGGCTTCTTTTACTCTTACCGAAGTTGGATAATTATTTATAAAAGTTTGCATCAATCCAATAGCCTTTGTTGTATTGGTTTGCTCCAGTTCAACTTTTGGTGACTGAAGATGAAAACAATAAGCATGCATATATGCAACTTCTTCAGCCTTACTACTGTTAGGAAAAACTTCTAAAAACCCCTTAAAAAGATTTTCGGCATCAAGAAAATTCTTTTGATAAAATGCTGTGTAAGCATATTTGTAATATAGATCTTCGAACTTCTCAGTACCCTTATAAACGGGGAATAATTCCAGGTATAATTGCTCAGCATACCTATATTTCTTTGCGTTATAATATTCATCTGCCATCTTTAACTTGTATTCAATATCCTTGCTTTTCAGCACCTTGCTAAATTTGTTACAAGAGAATAAAAGTAAAGATGAAATTATAATTAGGCTAAGGATTCTCATAAAGACGGCAAAATTAAGTGATTTTAGACAAATATGTCGCTATTATCTCATTTTGACAGAATGCACTAGTTAATCAAATCTTAATTAATGAAAAAACCCTTCCCGTTTTAAGGGAAGGTTTGATAATTTAAAAAACTCAATATTATTAACCGGTGAAATTACATATTAACCTTAATGTCCACTGTGTTGGCATCGCCACCCCCAACCTGGCAATCAGTAGAAATCCTGTCGGAACTTACACTTTGGCTTTCTACCAGGTAATCTTTGATTGCAGCAACTCTCTTCTGGCATTGCGACTGAGCAGCCTTGTTCGTGCTGGAATATCCTACAATGGTTATCATACAAGTTGGATTAGATTTAATTCTTGATGAAACATTCGCAAGCATTGATTTAGCATCAGCGCTAAGAGAGGTCGTATTGCCACGGAAAGAGATGCTGGGAAGATCACCAATTGAACAACCACCACCAGCTACAGTTGTGCTATCACGTATGGTACAACAAACAGGCTCGGGGCATTTGCCAACACCATCAGCGTCAACAGGTTGACACTCTGAAGGTGTGATCAATTGCTTGTCTTTGCAATCCGCAACTCCATCTCCATCTCTATCTGCAGTTACACCACGTGAATCAACCGGGCAACCTGCCGGCGTATTTGGTTCCTTGTCCAATTTGTCTATAACACCATCTTCATCTGTATCATCAAGTATTGGTTCAGGCAATTTCATATGCCGTGGGCTATTAAGTTCACTATAGGCATAATCCAATGGATTAAGCCACCAGAGTGGTTCCACTGACTTACCACGAAAGTTGTAGTTTAAACCGATGGATGCATAGTTATAAGCATCGTTGTTAGGTGTAAGCGCAGCATCGCCATTAGCTGATTCCTGCCAGCGTTGACCATCCAGAAGATCGTCTTTGATAAAAGTAAACCTATCTTCAATAGCGAGGTTAATGCGTTTCCCAAGTTTGAATGCAACTCCTCCCAGTAATATACCTGAGGGCTTCAAAGTATTCTTGCCCACTCTTGGACGTCGATTACCTTGATTTTCGGCATTAGTCTCATAACTGTCGTCCATTTCGCTTTTCAATTTATCATAAATAGTTTTGCGGTTCTTATAGGTTTGATCATTAACAGAAATTGAATTGTACAAAGCAGCGTAAGAAGCTGTTCCGTTCAATGCATTTATTTCGGTATGGTACAATGTGGCTCCAATACCAAGACCTGCATAAATCAACAAGCCTGACTTCTGTTTGTGAAAACGGATATTGTTCAGAGTAAAAATACCCTGCAAACCAATATCCTGAACGGTTGCCTTGTAGTTGTAAAAAACTTTCTGGAAAGGACCAGAGCCAAGTGTACCAATGAGCGAACCTGAACTAGTTCTTATCGGGGCATTGTACTTGTTGTTGAGAGCAGTGTTTTTAGCAAAATTACCCGCTGAAGCAAAGTGCAAACCTTTACCAATACCATACAGGTATTGAGCCCTGATTGAGAAGACATAACCCAATGCTTTTCGAAAATGGATTGATCCACCAAGTGTAGGGAACCTCGCAGGAACGTCACTACTAATTGTGAAAGCGCCAACTGCAAGGCCAATTTCCCACATATTTCTTGGTCTAGCAGGAAAGCTATATTGATTGTTCCAGAACTCATTTTGTTGAGGCATGCTTTTAGCTCGAACAACGGTCGAATCATAAACATCATAGGTACCGCTCTGTTCCTGAGCGAATGTACCCGCTCCCAGGAATCCGATCGCTAAGAGTGATAATGTAAATTTTTTGCGCATCATAACTTAATGATTAATAATGATATTGAAAATAAATGAATAGCTGCAAAAATATCAAAGATGTAACTACAACCCAAAAAATGTTAGCAAAGATTTGGGCTCATATAGGTTTGAAAAATGTTGAGACTTTCGTTCCCGACGACCTGGTGCAGCACTGATTCGCAGCATCACTGATATTGGTTTGTCTTAATAGATTATCTTGCTTTTTTTTGTAAATGCGTTTAGCCAAACAGTTAATATCCCAGGAACTTTCTGCTTTTGAAAAGAAGTTTGGAGAATCCGTGAAGAGCCAGACTCCGAGCCTTGACCGAATAATGAGATATATCATAAAAAGGAAGGGAAAACAAATCAGGCCTATGTTCGTTTTCCTGGCGGCAAAACTGCATGGACAGATTAATGAATCCACTTACCGGGCCGCTGCCCTGGTAGAATTATTACATACTGCTACCTTGGTACATGATGATGTGGTGGACGAATCACTTGAGCGAAGAGGCTTTTTTTCAATTAATGCGCTCTGGAAAAACAAGATCGCCGTTTTAGTGGGAGATTATCTTTTGTCGAAGGGATTATTGCTCTCGACACAGGCAGGCGATTTCAAACACCTCGAGATTCTTTCTGAAGCTGTAAAACAAATGAGCGAAGGTGAATTGCTTCAAATGGAAAAAGCGAGAAAACTTAATTTAAAAGAAGAGATTTATTTCGAGATCATCCGTAGCAAAACTGCATCCCTGCTCTCTTCTGCCTGTGGTGTGGGAGCCTGGAGTACGAGCCAGGATTTAGAAATTACCAGGAAAATGCAATTATTCGGGGAAAAAACAGGGATAGCATTCCAGATAAAGGATGACCTTTTCGATTATGGAACAATCGATGTGGGGAAACCAACCGGGAATGATATCAAGGAAAAAAAACTAACCCTTCCACTGATTTACACCTTAAATAACGTTGAGTCCTCCACAAGAAGAGAACTGATTTACATCATCAAGAATAAAAACAAGGAGGCAGATAAAGTAAAATATGTAATTGAAAAAGTTGTTGCGACCGGGGGTATAAGTTATGCAACTGAGAAAATGAACCAGTACAGAGATGAAGCACTGGCAATTTTACAAGAATTTCCTGGTGGTGAGGTACGGGATGCATTGGAGGAATTAGTGAGGTATACCACAGATAGAAAGTATTAAAATCACATTAAGAGCCGTTGATGAAAACATGCAATTTCAATTGCCAGGACGGTTCTTTGTGGAAAATATAAAATCTGATCTCCAGATACAGTAATACATGATGCAGAAGCGATGGACCATATTAGATGCGGCTCATGAAAGTGTACAGCAACTTGGGGATGAGTTAAAGATCAATCCATATTTATGTAAAATCCTTGTGCAGAGAGGAATAAATGATTTCGAAAAAGCCAAAGCATTTTTCCGGCCCGGCCTTGAAACTCTTCATGACCCATTGCTAATGAAGGATATGGATAAGGCGGTTTGCCGGATTTCAAAGGCTGTGCAAGGTCATGAAAAGATCCTTGTCTTTGGAGATTATGATGTTGATGGAACAGCCTCTGTGGCATGCATGATCCGTTTTCTGCGAAAATTTTATCATCCGGAATTTGTAGATTTTTATATTCCTGACCGCTATAAGGAAGGTTATGGCATAAGCAGGATCGGCATCGATTATGCAGCTGAAAATGGATTTACACTTGTAATCTCTGTCGATTGTGGAATAAAATCTATTGAGTTAGTAGCATATGCCAGTCAATTGGGTATTGAATTTATCATTTGTGATCATCATCTTCCGGATAAAGAGTTGCCCCATGCTATTGCTATATTAAATCCGAAACAAGAGGATTGCAACTATCCCTACAAAGAACTTTGTGGATGTGGTGTCGCATTCAAACTTATAACAGCTCTTTGCAGAGATGCAGGAATGTCTGATGAAGATTTCCTATGTTACCTGGATCTTGTTGCTACAGCAATAGCTGCAGACATAGTGCCTATTACGGGTGAGAACCGCGTACTTGCTTACTTCGGCTTAAAAAAAATAAATGAAGATCCCTGCCAGGGCATAAAGGCGCTTGTTAAGCTAAGCAAGATCGAAAAGAAATTTACCATCAATAACGTTGTTTTCATAATTGCACCCCGGGTAAATGCAGCTGGCAGAATGGATGATGCCAGGACAGCTGTACGCCTGTTTATTGAAGATGATATTTCAAATGCCCTCGACTACGCAGAGAAATTGCAGATCAATAATATTGACCGAAGAGAAGCAGACCTTTCTACTACCGAGGAAGCTTTGGCTATGATTGGTGATGACCAGTCGCTTGTAAACAGGAATTCCACTGTAGTTTTCAATCCATCCTGGCATAAAGGTGTAGTTGGAATTGTTGCATCAAGGCTCATCGAGAAATATTATCGACCCACCATTGTACTCACCAGGAGTGGTGACTTGGTGACAGGTAGCGCAAGGAGTATAACGGGCTTTAATTTATACGAAGCCATCCATGCATGCCGTGAACACCTCTTAGGCTATGGAGGCCATTTCGCTGCTGCCGGTTTATCGATGATGCCTGATAAGGTAGAAGGATTCAGTAAGAAATTTGAAGAAATGGTAACGTCCACATGTGAACCTCACCTGCTCACCCCTGAAATTGTGATTGATTGTGGAATCAATTTTACTTCGGCCAGTCTTTCATTTTATAATATTTTGAGCCAGATGGAGCCTTTTGGACCGGGAAACATGCGGCCGGTATTTATCGCATCCAATGTAGAAGAGACAGGATACTCCAGGATCGTAAAAGAAATTCATATCCGTTTTGTGCTAAAACAAAATGGCAAAATATTGACAGGAATTGGATTTAATTTAGCTGAAAAATTTTCCCTGCTTCAATCCAACAAACCCTTACAAATTGTTTTCACCCTGGAGGAAAATGAATGGGAAGGAAATACCAGTATACAACTAAAAATTATTGACCTGCGCTTGCAGTAAAACAGTAAATCCAAAACACGTTGCGCTATTACATCAATTACTTTTTTTTCATAGCGTGGAACTGGGGAATCAGGCTTGCTGTATTTACCATCTACCACGAGATACGTGGGGAAAAAAAATATAAGATTGATACGTCAAGAATACAGGATGTGAAACGAATAACAGTGAAAGGAATAAACCTTAAGAATGCAGAGATGTACCAGGGAGCGAGTTATTATCTCCTGGAAAAAGTTTTCGAATGGTTGCAGGATAGAAAGCTCAATGGACCTTTGATCGACTTTGGTTGTGGCAAGGGCAGGGTGCTCATTGTAGGCGCTGCTTATGATTTTCACAAGATCACCGGCATCGATTTTGCAAAATCCTTATGCGAAGAAGCTGAAGCTAATATTCGCCGGGTTCAACAAAATTTTCCTGCAACAAACTTTACAATTGTTCATGAAGATGTAGTGGATTATCAAATTGACGAATTAACAAATTGCTTTTTTTTCTTCAATCCTTTTAACGAGTTCGTGATGAAAAAGGTGCTGAAGAATATTGCAATTTCATTAAATAAATCCCCCCGACCCTGTTACGTAATCTATATAAATCCGCAGCATAAAGAAGTATTCACTTCGGCAGGATTTACCGAGGCCTACCATATTAGGAAATACCGGTATATCGAAGCAAGTATACTAACCTTAATAATTTAAACCAGGCATCTTTATTTATACCGTGATCGATTCTACTTCGGCTGCCTTTTTTTCTCCCTGGATTATGTCTATGCTCCTGTTGATGAAATCAGTAAGCTCACTACCTTTTAGCATACCCTGTGAAAGCAAGGCCAGGTCAGCAAGATTTCTTACTTGTTTTTTCTTCAGATCTTCATTTGATTCTTTTAATATTTGCTGAAACACAGGATGGTTACCATTTACCGCCAGGGTAACTTCTTCCGGCATACTTGCATAAAAACTCCCCATTCCTCCACTTGTACCTATATCCTTCATCCTTCGCATGAATTCCGGGCGTGTAGCCATCACCGGTGGTGCGTCTGCACCAAGTCCTTTTACTTCAACAGCAAGATGAATTTCCGGTACCTGGATATTGAAAAATTCTTTGAGACTTTCTTCCTCTTCTTTGCTCAAAACACTTTGAATATTTTCGGTTTTATCAATGAGGTTATCTGTGATATCAGAATCAACCCGCACAAACTGAACGTCCTGCCATTTCATTTCCATATTGTTTATGAAAGCCGAATCCACAATCGTTTGAAGCTTCACAACTTTATAGCCCTTCTTAATTGCAGACTTAATATAGCTATCCTGTTGAACCGGGTCTGTGGTATAAATTATCACAAGCTTACCGTCTTTATTTTTCTGCAGAGTTTCAGCTTCGAGCCTGTATTCATCAAGGGTATAAAATTTTACTCCTTCAGCATCTTCAAAAATATGAAAGCGCGTAGCTTTCTCCTGGAACTTATCCTCAGTCATCATTCCGTATTTTACGAAAACACCCAGGCTTTCCCACTTCTCTTCAAATTCTTTTCTTTCTTTATTAAAAATCTCTTCGAGTTTATCTGCAACTTTCTTGGTTATATGTGCATTGATCTTTTTAACATTCGGATCGCCCTGGAGATAACTTCTGCTTACATTTAAAGGAATATCCGGACTGTCGATAACCCCGTGCAGCAGCATCAGGAATTCTGGAACCACATCCTTTACCTCATCTGTAACGAAAACCTGGTTACTATATAGTTGAATTTTATCCTTCTGAATTTCATAACGTTCTTTAATTTTTGGAAAGTATAAAATCCCGGTTAAATTAAATGGATAGTCAACATTAAGGTGAATCCAGAACAGAGGCGTTTCGCCATAAGGATATAATTCTTTGTAAAAATTCTTGTAATCATCTGCTGTAAGTTCTGAAGGTTTTCTTGTCCATGCAGGATTTGTATTATTAATCTGCTTCTCTTCAAACATGATCGCAACAGGAAGGAATTTACAGAATTTTTCAAGTATGCTTTTAATTCGCAGTGGCTCAAGAAACTCCTTACTTTCCTCATTGATGTAAAGAATTATATCTGTACCACGTTGTTCTTTTTCAGTCTCCTCCAAAATATATTCAGGGCTGCCATCACACTCCCATCTTACTGCGGGTGTGCCTTCCCGAAAGCTCTTACTAAAAATCTCCACTTTATCACTCACCATAAAAGATGAGTAAAACCCAAGCCCAAAATGCCCAATAATATTTGCTTCATTCTGCCCCTTATATTTATCCAAAAATTCCTCCGCGCCACTAAAGGCTACCTGGTTGATGTATTTATCAACTTCCTCTGAGGACATACCCACACCATTATCTGAAATAGTAACTGTCTTTTTTTCAGCATCAATTTTTACAACAATATTCAGGTCACCGATTTCACCCTTTAGCTCACCAATTGATGACATGGTTCTCAATTTCTGGGTAGCATCTACCGCATTACTCACAAGTTCACGAATGAATATCTCATGATCACTGTAAAGGAATTTTTTAATTATAGGGAAAATGTTCTCTGTACTAACACGGATGTTGCCTTTTTGCATAATAAATTATTTGGGAAGTTTATTTCAGAGATGAAGTCAAAAGCAATGCCAGCCAGTGAATATCTGACAGGATGGCAAGCGATTACACGTAATAAATGCAAAAAATGAGGAAATCATTTCCTGGAACCTGCCTAAAATATTAGATTAAAATAGATTTTCGATTAACAAATTTCACTCAATTTCTCTTTTTTATATCTCCGCTGCCATCATCTTCTAACTTTGTTGATGGTGGATTACCGCCATAAGTAACATCTCCACTGCCATCGAGATCCACATCTAGCATCACGCTGGCAAATACGTTTGAAGTACCACTTCCCGAATTCTTTACGATCGCAGACTCACTTAACAAACCCGAAGCATTTATGGATCCGCTTCCAGAATTTTTTACCGTAAAAGTCTTGGTGCGGCCGCTTACCGAAATGCTCCCCGAGCCTTCAACCTCAGCTTTTACAGACGGCGAATTCACCATTGCCTGGATACTACCCGATCCGTTTATCTCCAGTAGAATATTCTCATTGTTGGAGATTGTATCCCTGGAAATAATGGCTCCTGAACCCGATACCAACAGCATATCCACCGAAGGTATTGTGACAAACACCTTTGCATGAACATTTTTATAGGATCCTTCTTCAAACATCACACTCATTCTTCCGTTTTTAACCCTGGTCAATACGCGGGAAAGGATATTATCATCAGCCTCCACTTCCACTTCCAGTTTATCTCCATGGCTGATTTCTATTTCGATGGAGCCAGCTGATTCTATTTCGGTAAAATCATGCACTGACCTTTTTTCAGTTACCCTCCGACCGCTCCCGGTCATCATATTACATGATGAAATAATAACAGAAATGAGAAGCATTGTGAGGAAAAGTTTCATAATACATGTAGTTTTTGCAAATATAAATATTACTCGCAGGAATTGCCGGAAACAATGAGTTCAACAACTTCCCAACTTAAAAACGTAGTGAAATTATAATTATCCTGAGCCTTACTACATACCATTCTCTCCAATTTTCGGCTAACAACTAAAAACTATATTTGCGGTATGACTGAAAAGATTCTTATACTGGATTTTGGCTCGCAGTATACACAATTGATTGCAAGAGCAGTAAGAGAGGCAAATGTGTATTGTGAGATCGTACCATTCAATAAAATTCCGGTTGATAAATCAGGGATTAAAGGCATCATTTTTTCCGGCTCACCTTTCTCTATAAATGATCCAAATGCTCCTATAATTGATGTAGAAAACTTATCAAAAAATATTCCTGTATTGGGCATTTGTTATGGTGCACAAATGACAGCTAAATTGCTTGGTGGTACTGTTGAAAAAAGCGATAAACGTGAATATGGCCGGGCACAACTTAATATCGAAAATGCCACCGGGCTTTTTGAAAATTTTCCTCCACAATCACAGGTATGGATGAGCCATAGCGATACAATCAAAAAACTTCCCGCGGGATTTACTTTGCTCGGCACCACTGAAAGTATTCCTATTGCTGCGTTTCGATCGGCAACTGAATCAATATACGGAATTCAATTCCATCCTGAAGTTTATCATTCATTCGAAGGCAAAAAACTCATTCATAATTTTCTTGTAAATATCTGTGGCTGCAGCAGTGACTGGACACCTGAACATTTTATAAATGATACAATCGCTGCGCTTCGTGAGCAGATTGGTAATGGTAAAGTTGTGATGGCCCTTAGTGGAGGCGTTGACTCAACTGTAGCTGCAACACTGATTCATAAGGCAATTGGTGAAAACTTATTTGGAATTTTTGTAGACAACGGACTATTGCGCAAGGATGAATTTGAAGAGGTTCTTGAAACGTATAAAGAACTTGGGCTTAATGTGAAAGGTATTGATGCAAAAGAGCTTTTCTATTCAGCACTTTCAGGCTTGTCGCTGCCTGAAGATAAACGCAAAGCGATCGGGAAAAGTTTTATCGAGATTTTTGACCGGGAAGCGCATAAACTAACAGGAATAGATTTCCTGGGACAGGGTACAATTTACCCGGATGTTATTGAATCTGTATCGGTGCACGGACCTTCGGTTACTATCAAATCTCATCATAATGTGGGCGGGCTTCCTGATCTGATGAAGCTTTCCCTGGTAGAGCCGCTTCGTTCTCTTTTCAAAGATGAAGTGCGAAAAGTTGGCGCGGAATTGGGAATACCTAACGCCATGTTACAACGTCATCCATTCCCAGGCCCTGGTTTGGGTATACGCATCCTGGGCGAGATAACCCCCGATAAAGTAAAATTATTGCAGGATGCAGATGCAATTTATATTGCAGGTCTTAGAAAACATGGGCTGTATGCAACGGTTTGGCAAGCCGGGGCTATCTTACTTCCGGTAAAAACTGTTGGTGTAATGGGAGACGAAAGAACATATGAATTCACCATTGCACTTAGGGCTGTAACATCAGTAGATGGGATGACTGCAGACTGGGCGCACTTACCATACGATTTCCTGGCAGATGTTTCAAACGGGATAATAAATAATGTGAAAGGTATTAACAGGGTTGTTTATGATATTAGCAGCAAGCCACCTGCAACAATTGAATGGGAGTGATAGTAATGGTTAATGGAACTAAAAAATAATTTATGATGAAAGGGTTACTGCTTTTTTTGCTTGTTACAATGATACTTGGAAATTTTCAAGCTGTTGGGCAGGAAAAAGATGATTCAACAAAATTGCCAATCTATCGCGTTGCCATTTTTGCCCCACTCTACCTTGATTCAGCATTCGCCGGTAATAAGTACAAATACAATAAAACGATTCCAAAATTTCTGATACCGGGGCTTGATTTTATCAATGGCGCACAAATAGCCCTTGATACTTTACCGGTTGAAAATGGACAATTACAGGCATTTATTTACGATACAAAATCGAATATCCAGAATATAAACTGGCTTATAAAAAATAAAAAACTGGATAGCATTAACCTGATCATTGGTTCAGTTAAAGACGCTGATTTTAAATTGCTTTCGGATTATGCAGAAAAAAAAGATGTCCCCTTTGTTTCAGCCACATATCCAAATGATGGTGGCGTAACAAAGAATCCTAACCTGGTAATTTCAAATTCCACACTTAAAGCACATTGTGAAGGCATCTTCGGTTACCTGCTCCAAAATTATGGCACCAGCAAAATTCTTCTCTGCAGGAAACGTGGGGTTCAGGAAGATAAAATTGCCGGTTATTTTCGTACCGCTAATGACCAGGACGGCAAACCACTCCTGAATATTCAGACATTGTTTTTTGACAGCTTGATTACTTCAGGCCTTTTAAAAAACAGGATTGATACTGCCAATGAAACTGTTATCGTTGGTGGCAGCCTTGATGAAGTATTTGCAAGAAATCTGGCAAATGCAAGCATGACCCTTTATAAAAATTATGAGCTTACACTCATTGGAATGCCAAATTGGGACGGTTTCAAAAATTTCAATAAAAAAGATGCTTACAAAGATTTCCCTATCCATTTTACTTCTCCTTATTATAACAATAAAATTGACCGTTTCAGTATCATGATGAACAGTGAGTACACAAAACGTTTTCATGGCAGGCCTTCAGATATGGCATACAAAGGATTTGAATCCGTTTATCTTTTTACTACTCTACTTCTGAAATACGGCGATAAAATGCTTGAAAATATTAACGACAAGAGATTCAAAGTTTTTAATGACTATAATTTCAAACCCGTTTACACAAAAAAAGGAAGTGATAAAGTCGACTACCTGGAAAACAAACACCTGTATATCCTTAAACTGGTAAATGGTACCCTGGCCCGCGCATGGTAATTCTCACCACAGATTATTATGATTATTGGATAAGTATGATCGTTGCAGATAGTCCTAATATCATTATTATATTTAATCGGTAATAGTTGCATAGAATTTGTTATGTCTATTGAAATTCATTTCTATCATTGGAGAAAGCAAAGCTTATAACATTTACAGCAAAAGGTCTATACTGTGCTATCGGTGATTTTTACATTGATCCCTGGAAACCTGTTGACAGGGCAGTAATAACGCATGGGCATAGTGACCATGCTTATGCAGGGCACAAATATTATTTATGCCACACACATACTAAGCCCATATTATCGCTGAGATTAGGACCACATAATATTGAGTCTGTTGATTGGGGGAAAACTGTTTTCATAAACGGGGTTAAAATCTCCTTGCATCCGGCAGGGCATATCATTGGATCGTCGCAGGTACGCATTGAACATAACGGTGAGGTGTGGGTGGTAAGTGGTGATTTCAAAACTGAAGATGATGGAATCAGTGGAGCATTTGAACCTGTTGCATGCAACACTTTCATTACAGAATCCACTTTTGGTTTACCTATTTACAACTGGCTACCTCAGCGGGAAATCTTTGAGAATATGATCAGCTGGATCAACCATAACCAGGAACATGGCAAATCGAGTGTTATCATTGCTTACAGCCTTGGCAAGGCGCAGCGCGTAATTGAACAAATAAAGAATACATCAGAAATTATACATGTGCATGGTGCAATATGGAACATGCATGAGACATTAGTTGCTGCCGGATTCAAATTATCAACGGTAGTAAGGGTAACTCCGGAAACTCCCAAAGAATCATTGAAAGGAACGATCGTGATTGCACCTCCAAGTTCGGATGGTACGCCCTGGATGAAACGGTTTTCACCACATTCAGTAGGAATTTGCAGCGGGTGGATGCAGGTACGCGGAAACGTTAGACGACGTAATGTAGATGCAGGTTTTGCGCTTAGTGATCACGCAGACTGGCCAGGATTACTTGCTGCTGTAAAGGCTACAGGTGCAGAAAGAGTTTATGTAACACATGGCTTCCAATCAGCATTCAGCAGGTACCTTACAGAAAGCGGCATTGCTATTGCCGCTGAAGTAAAAACAGAATATGGCGGTGAAGAAGAGGAAAATATTTCAGCACCTGAAAACCTGGTCGAAGAATGATCGCAACTTCAAATTCAACAAATACAACAGATAAAGGAAATTTTGGAGGAGGAGGCTTAACCATGTTTGCTAACCTCGTAACGCTATTAAACAGCAGTACTAAAACCAATGATAAGCTTGAGGCATTAGTAAATTATTTTGCCCGTGCAACTGACAAAGACAAAGTATGGGTAATTGCGATATTTAGTGGACGGAGACCAAGACGCGCAGTAAATTCAACACAGCTTTCTACCTGGTGCACTGAACTTGCGGACTTGCCTCCCTGGCTTTTTGCAGAATGTTATCATACCGTGGGAGACCTTGCCGAAACAATAGCCCTGCTATTGCCTGCTGCAGCAAGTATCAACCCGGTAAATACGCTCAGCTTTTATATAGAAAAATTTATCGAAATAGAAAAGCAGGAGGAAGCTATAAAAAAAGCGTATATCCTGCAGAGTTGGGAAACAATGAACCAGGATGAGAGATTTGTTTTTAATAAACTCATAACTGGAAGCTTCAGGATCGGCATTTCACAAAAAATGATGGTTAATGCACTGGCAGAAAGTGTGAAGCTGCCAGCTTCGGTTATAGCTCACAAGATAAGCGGCAAATGGGATCCGGTAACTACCGGTTATGAACAGCTGCTAAGTGAGGAGGCCGCGTCTATTGATGATTCAAAACCATATCCCTTTTACCTGGCATATGCTTTTGATGATTCTCCAACAACACTTGGTGATCCCACGGAATGGCAGGCTGAATGGAAATGGGATGGTATACGCGGGCAAGTGATAAAACGTAATGGTGAATTGTTTGTATGGAGCCGCGGAGAGGAATTGATGACAGAAAAATTTCCTGAGTATGGAATACTTAAAAACCTGCTTCCTGATGGAACTGTGATCGATGGAGAAATTATACCATGTGCTGATGGCAAGCCGCTCCCCTTCGCATTAATGCAAACAAGAATCGGAAGAAAGAATATTACAAAGAAACAATTAACAGAAGCACCCATTTCTTTTTTTGCATATGATTTGCTCGAATTCAATGGTGAGGATTGGCGTGCAAAACCTTTATCAGAAAGAAGGTCACAGCTTGAAATTATAATATCGGCTTTGCCCCCACCAGTTATTTATTTATCTCGCGAAATAAATTTTTCCAATTGGCAGGAGCTTGCTGCCCTGCGGATGCAATCGAGGGATATGAATAGTGAAGGGATAATGTTGAAACGGAAAAATTCCAGTTACCAGGTAGGACGAAAACGGGGGGATTGGTGGAAATGGAAAATTGAACCTTTAACAATCGATTGCGTAATGATCTACGCACAGAAAGGAAGTGGCAGGAGAAGCAACCTGTATACAGATTATACATTTGCCGTTAGAGATGGCGATAAACTAGTATCGTTTACAAAAGCTTACAGCGGTTTGACTGATAAAGAATTCGCACAGGTCGATTCATTTGTAAAATGCAATTCTTTAGAAAAATTTGGCCCCGTACGCACGGTTAAACCGGAACTGGTATTTGAAATTGCATTCGAAGGAATAGCTGAAAGTAAACGGCATAAAAGTGGTGTGGCTTTGCGATTTCCAAGGATGAGCCGGTGGAGAAAGGATAAAAAGGTTGAAGAAATAAATACGCTCGATGATTTAAAAACTATGCTCATGAAATTTGGCAAATAAATTTGGATTCATATATTTATTGGATTCTAATTATTTGTGACGAAGTTGCGCATGAATTTTATACTTAGGTAATTTTCAAATTGTAATTTAGTACCTGGCTATTTAATATGAAAAAGTTCATTTTAATTTTGATTGTTATAGGGGTCTGTGGCATGACGGGATTTACTTTTTTTGAAGTAGTCTCAGAAGATCCTGTACCAATTCCCGCAAGCAAGCAACGCAGTGGGAATCCGCAAAAAGGTTACGAATACCTGGTAACTGGCGACTATATCAAGAGCGGGATCCCGATTTCATTTTTTAAAATGGCTTATAAAAATGATACCCTGTTTTCGCTGGGACGGGATGGCAATAACAAGAATCTCTCTTACCAGTTTACGGCAGTCAAAGCACCCAATGGTGAGATAGTTGTTGCACCAAATTGTTTGCAATGCCATGCGCAGGTATTCGATGGAAAACTTGTTGTAGGTATGGGAAATTCTTTCAGCGATTTTACATTCGATCATACAAGTACTGCATTGATGACCGAAAAATTTTTGAAGAATATCAAGACCGACCAGGGCAAAAAATACGCAGCAGCAAAGAACTTTCTAACTTCCCTAAAAACGATTTCTTCAAGCCTTGTTGTTCCTGTAAAAGGTGTAAATGTTGCCGACCACCTTGCCTATATGCTTGTTTCGCATCGTAACCCTGTTACGCTTGAATGGAACGACAGTGCCGGGATCAGTAAGACGGAAAGGATCATTCCAACGGACGTGCCAGCCTGGTGGTTATTAAAGAAGAAACATGCAATGTTTTACAATGGCTTTGGTCGCGGGGATTTTGGGAGATTCCTGATGGCTTCCAACCTGTTAACGGTACAGGATACATTGGAAGCAAAAGATGTAGATTCTCATTTCAATGATGTGTTATCTTATATCAATACAATAAGTCCACCGCCCTATCCCTGGAAAATTGATAAAAAAATTGCAGCAGCAGGAAAAAATATTTTTACAAGAACCTGCGCAAAGTGTCATGGTAATTATGGAGCCCATTCTGATTACCCTAACTTACTTATTCCTGCATCAGTTATACAAACAGATTCATTACTTTATGCTTCAAATTTTTCGGCACCACAGTTTATTGAATGGTTTAATAAAAGCTGGTTTACCACTGGTGCGCACCCGGCAAAGCTTATCCCATTCAAAGGTTATATAGCTCCCCCTCTCGATGGCATCTGGGCCACTGCCCCATACCTGCACAATGGATCAGTGCCTACATTGCAAATGGTGCTTGATAGCAAAAGCAGGCCCGAATACTGGAAGCGAAATTTTCAAAAACCTGTTTACAATTATTCAAATCCTGGCTGGGAATTCGAGGTGATGCAATCTGCCGGTGGTACAGATGTTTACAATACTACTGTACCTGGATATAGTAATTCCGGGCATTATTTTGGAGACAAACTTAGCAGCTCAGACCGCAACAAGCTCATTGAATACCTGAAAACTTTGTAGCCTGGAGATTTACCCCGAATTAAAATAATATAAATTCATTTGCCACAAATAAAAAATAGCCCAGGGTATATTATCATCAATCAATGGCTTAAATATAATGGCAAATTTCCTTTTAAATTTCAGCGAGAAACATGGCAGCACATCGCCAATAACAAATCCGGGTTAGTCAATGCCCCGACAGGTTGCGGTAAAACATTCTCTGTTTTTCTCGGTGCCCTTATAGATTTTATTAATCAGCATCCCAAAAATTATACAACCAAATCCAGGAATGGTTTACAACTCCTGTGGATCACTCCGCTTCGTGCACTTGCCGCAGATATTGCACGCGCCATGGAACAGGTGATAGGAGAACTGGAAATGAATTGGAAAGTTGGTATTCGCAATGGTGATACTTCTATGAGCGACCGTCTAAAACAAAAACGTTCAATGCCGGAAGTGCTAATCATTACTCCGGAAAGCCTTCATCTTTTGCTTGCACAAAAAAATTACCCGGAAATATTTGAAGAGTTAAAACTTATTGCAGTTGATGAATGGCATGAATTGCTGGGCAGCAAACGCGGCGTCCAGGTAGAACTCGCCATCTCCAGGATTATCGGTCTAAAAAAGAATCAACAATGCGTTGATCCTACCGTCCAGGGATGTACGATATGGGGCATTAGTGCTACAATTGGAAACCTTGAACAGGCAAAAGATGTTTTGCTTTCCACACTGGAGATGCCATATGCTGAAGATCCAGGTCAGGTTGTAACAGAAAAAGGAGTGATCGTTACAGCTGATATTAATAAGGTCATCGAAATCGAAAGTATTTTCCCTGAAGAGATCGAGAAATATCCCTGGGCTGGACATTTGGGTCTTGCCCTGGTTGATAAAGTAATACCGATAATTCAAAACAGCAGAACCACACTCATCTTTATTAATACCCGCGGAATGAGTGAACGATGGTACCAGGCTTTATTAACAGCTTGCCCTGACCTGGCAGGATTGATTGCTTTACATCATGGTAGTATTGAAATGGATCTTCGAAGATGGGTGGAAGAAAATCTGCATTCTGGAAATCTCAAGGCAGTTGTATGTACTGCAAGTCTCGACCTGGGTGTTGATTTCAGACCGGTCGAAACCGTGATACAGGTTGGATCTCCTAAGGGAGTGGCGCGCTTTCTTCAAAGAGCGGGTCGCAGTGGCCATCAACCAGATGCAGTAAGCAAAATATACTTTCTGCCAACACATTCACTTGAACTTGTTGAAGCAGCCGCTTTGAAAACTGCATCGGAACAAAAATTTATTGAGAGCCGTGAGCCAAGGATACTTTCATTCGATGTACTTATCCAGTACTTGTGCACGCTGGCAATCAGTGATGGATTTACTCCGGAACAAATATTTGAAGAAGTAAAATCAACTCACTGTTACCGTGAGCTCCTCGATGATGAATGGGAAGAAATTCTTTACTTCATTCATGCGGGCGGCAATGCTTTACAACAATATGATGATTTCAAGAAAGTTGAGATAATTAATGGATTGTATAAGATCAACAACAGGCGTTTGGCTATGCGGCATCGGATGCATATTGGCACAATTGTGAGTGACCCGATGCTGAAGGTAAAGTTTATGAGCGGAGGTTATATTGGTGTCATAGAAGAATGGTTCATTTCAAGATTGGTTCCCGGAGATACATTTACCCTGGCAGCCAGGGTGCTGGAATTTGTGATGATAAAAGACATGACAGTACTGGTAAGGAAAAGCCATTCAAAAAACGCCATTATACCAAGCTGGCAGGGAGGAAGGATGCCTCTTTCTGCAAATCTTGGTTTTATGCTTCGCAAAAAATTCAATACAGCATGGTCTTTATTTGAATCTACTGGAAAAGGAATATTTGACAAAAATGACAAAGAAATACAGGTATTGAAACCATTGTTTACCCTTCAGAAAGAATTGTCACATATCCCAAGAGAAAATGAATTGCTTATAGAACAAATTGAAACACGTGATGGATTCCATCTTTTTGTTTTTCCCTTTGAAGGGCGGTTGGTACATGAAGCCATGGCGGCCATTCTTGCTTACAGGATTAGCAAAATTACTCCAATCAGTTTCTCCCTTGCAATGAATGATTATGGGTTCGAACTCTTGAGCGATCAACCCATACCGGTAGATGACACTAACGTTTATGAACTCTTTAGTGAAGACAATCTTACCAATGATATGCAGTCGAGTGTAAATAGCACTGAAATGGCTAGAAGAAAATTCAGAGATATTGCAGTGATTGGGGGACTAATATTCCAGGGGTATCCGGGTGAAATAAAAAAAGCGAAGCACTTACAATCTTCCGCCTCACTTCTTTTTAATGTGTTTGCAGAATATGATCCCAGGAACTTACTCCTGCGACAGGCATTTAATGAAGTAATGGAACAACAGATGGAAGAAGCGAGGTTGCGATCCATGCTCCAACGCATCCAACTCGGAAAAATTATCATCATGTATCCGGAAAAACTTACACCTTTTTGTTTTCCTATCAAAGTTGATAGCATGCGCGAAAATTTGACTTCTGAAAAATTGGAGGACAGGGTGAAGAAAATGCAGGAACATCTAAATAATGGATAAGTAATTAATTGGTAATTGATGCTGATTAAAGGCTCATGATGTATTTTTGCATTAACTATCAGCCATCAACCAATATTCTTGAACTCTCCATATAAATTCATACTTCAAAAC
>JBKJPO010000430.1:0-4048 GCA_046595095.1 Chitinophagaceae bacterium | reverse complement strand
CTTAATTCAATGGTCAAAGATTAATGATTAATTAAATAGCCTTAATGTCAATCATCACCTGTTAACTATTATTTTCTAGTATGTTTTTTTTAATAGGAAGTATAATTTTTAGTTCATATTTAACTTTGGCTTTTAAGGCCTGCGACCGGTTGCGGATAAATATTTTCCAGGCAATCGTTTTCAATTATATTACCTGCCTGGTTACGGGTTGTCTTATGTTGGGCAGTTTTCCTTTCAGTACGGCGATTATTAATGAATCGTGGTTTCCCTGGTCATTACTAATGGGGATTGTTTTTGTGATCCTGTTTAATCTTACAGGTTTTAGCGTTCAGCGCATAGGCGTTTCTGTGGTATCGGTTGCAACAAAGCTTTCCCTGGTAATCCCTTTTGTATTTTCCATTTATCTTTATAACGAGCCATATACTTCTCTCAAGCTTGCAGGCATAGCATTGGCAGTTATTTCTGTAGTGCTTACCTGCTATCCGCAACGAATGGCTATAAATAATAATCCGCAAAAGACTTCCCTGATAATGCTTGCTATTCTTCCTGTGGCCTTGTTCCTCTCAAGCGGTTTATTAGACACACTCATCAAGTATGTTGAGCAGAGATTTCTAAACGAACAAAACAATAACATTTATTTGATTCATTGCTTTGCAGTAGCAGGCAGTATTGGAGTATTGATATTATTTACAAAACTTATCGCCGGCAATACAAAGCTGCAGTTAGGGGCTATACTTGCCGGAGTACTCATTGGTGTACCCAATTATTTTTCGATCTGGTGTCTTGTAAAAGTTTTGAAGGAGCATCAACAAAACAGTTCTGCAATAATTCCAATAAATAATATGGGGATCGTGCTGTTTAGTTCAGTGGTAGCGTGGCTTTTGTTCCGGGAGAAATTATCTGTTATGAACTGGACAGGAATATTTTTGTCTGTTATTGCAATTGCTTTGATGGCATTTGGATGATGGATTTAGATTCAAAATAAAACTGACTGTTTATTCCTTCACTGGTTGAGTAGCTAATTTTTTTGCTTCTGCTAATTCTTTTTTATCCGCTTTTGGCGGATCCTGTTTTTGCTGAAGCTCTTTTTTAAGTGCCAGGTGAGTCAGCGTTGCAAAATGGTCGGATCCGTTTTTTGGCATGCGCTTCATTTCAATAAGACCAAATTCATTTGAACAAAAAATATAGTCAAGTGGAAAACGAATATACCGGTGATGAGCAGAGAAAGTATTGTAAAATCCCCTGCCTCGCCGGGGATCTAATAGCTCACTCGTTTTGCGAAATAATTCAGTGGTATGGCTCCAGGCAACATCATTTAAATCTCCAAAAACAATGCACGGCAACTTACATTCTTTTGCTTTCAATGCCACTTTCATGAGTTCTTTATCCTTTGCAGACGAGTATAAACTTTCTCCGGGTACGGGAGGTTCAGGATGCAATCCCCATAGTTGCACTTTCCGACCGGATGGAAGAGTAACAATTGCATCAATTGATGGAAGATCATTTTTTACAAGGAACATTACTTTTGCATTCTCTATTTTCAAACGGCTATAAAATAATAGACCGTATGTGTTTTCTAAGGGCGCTAAGAGTGTGTATGGGTAATCTTTCTCAAGCTTCCTGGTGCCATCTGCCCATGCTGCATTCGTTTCCAATAAAAAAATCAGGTCCGGATCCGAAGTTTTGATTTGCTGAAGCAGAGCATCATATTGTTGATTGTCCTGTAAAACATTGGCAGAGAAAATTCTGAATTCATTTTTAGGATCGGTAGATTTTACTTTATGCATTTCCTTTTTTGAGAAAATGGTATAAGGCCAGATTTTATAAAGCAAATAAACTATTGAGAGGATTGAACCATAAAATATTAATTGCGATGAAACTTTTTGAAGAGGCCAAAAGAAGTACCAGCATGCGGTAACGATAACAATCAAAAAAAGTTTTTGTAAACGTGGGTACTCCAGTATCTTGAAAACCCAAAAATCTTTTCTAATTAAGGAAAGGAAAACAGAAATAATCAGTAAGCAACTAAAGATTGATAAAACTATTTCCATGTTATGGTATAATGTTAGAGGTTAAATGTTTAATGCTAAATGTTTATAAAATATACTCTGCATTATACATTAACCCTTAAATTCAAGTACTTCACTTACTTCAGTGGCAGGCATCTCTGCATTACGCATGGCAATTCCTCTTGCGGCATTTGCTGCAAAATCCATAAATGCCTGTTTTGAATCTTCTTCATCACCCATCATAACGGGGATGCCTATATCCCCGCCTTCCCGAATGCTTTGAATGAGTGGGATCTGTCCAAGTAAAGGGATATCAAATTCGTCTGCAAGATTTTTTCCACCGTCTTTTCCAAAGATGTAAAATTTATTACCCGGCGATTCTGTATCGCCGGCTGGTGGGATGAAATAACTCATATTTTCTACGAGCCCGATGATGGGAACATTAGTTTGTGCCTGGCTAAACATTGCGATACCTTTTTTTGCATCTGCGAGCGCAACAAGTTGTGGTGTTGTAACAACAATTACACCTGTAACAGGAACAGTCTGAACAATCGTTAGATGAATGTCTCCAGTGCCGGGTGGCATGTCGATTACCAGGTAATCCAGCTCGCCCCAATCTACATCATTTACAAACTGGCGGATAGCACTACTTACCATTGGGCCGCGCCATACTACAGCCTGTTTCTCATCTACAAGCAGGCCGATACTCATGAGTTTGATACCATAACGCTCCAGTGGCACAATCATTCCCTTGCCGTCAACTTCTTTCATCAACGGGCGCTCACCCCTCACTCCAAACATTATGTGCATACTGGGACCATAAATATCAGCATCCATCAGCCCCACTTTCGCTCCACCCCTGGCAAATGCTATTGCAAGATTACTTGCGACTGTGCTTTTACCCACTCCACCTTTTCCACTTACAACAGCTATAATATTTTTAACACCCTTTAAAACGGTATTTGGATCTTTACGATTCGAAGATGTATTGGAGGTGAAGTTAACAGTAACTATTGCTGCCTTAGCAACGAGAATGTGGACAGCATTAATGCAGGCATTTTTGATGAGGTCTTTAAGCGGGCAGGCTGGGGTAGTTAACACAACGGTAAAGGATACATTATTTCCTTCAATAAGAATATCCTTTACCATATTTAATGTAACGAGATCTTTTCCTAAGTCAGGTTCCTGGACATTACTCAATGCCTTTAAAATATCTTCCTCCGTCATGGTTCAATTATTTGTTAAAAAGCTTTTCGGACAACAAAATTAAACATTGATGGCCTTACTTTGTTCATTAATTTAAGATTGGCTGTAAGGCTTTATGCAATACATTTGACAATACCCTGTCGTTGCCCTGTGCAAAACATCATTTATGAACAAAGCTTTACGTCTGTTTCTTTTTACTTTATTTTTTTTTCCCATTGCCGTTAAAGCGCAGTTCGAAACATTTAAAGATTCAGTTGTCCAATTATATGGTGTGGTAATGACAGCAGACAGCCTCAAAGGAATTCCTGCGGTGAGTATTGCAATTAGAGGTACGATCCGAGGCACCTACACAAATGAGCAAGGTGTTTTTTCAATAGTTGCATTAAAAGGAGACCAGCTCGAATTTACCAGCATCGGGTACAAACCAAAGCTCGTAACTATTCCCACAAATCTCCAGGGCAACCAGCATAGCCTTATACAGTTATTAGTTGAAGATACCATATACTTACCTGCAACGATCATCAAACGCAGACCAAGCAGAGAGCAATTTGAACGGGATTTTGTAAATACAAAAGTTTCAGATGATAAGCAGGAAATTGCAAGGAAAAATACGGATGCAATAACAAGACGTGCGTTGCTGGCAATCACACCGAGTGATGGAAAAGAAGCATCCAATTATTACCTTCGGCAAAATGCCAATAAATATTACTACGCCGGCCAGGCTCCACCACAGAATATTTTCAACCCGGTTGCCTGGAGTGAATTTATTAAAGCCTGGAAACGGGGAGACTATAAGAAAAAATAATCCGGTTCTCTTCCTCATTTCATTCTAT
>JBKJPO010000353.1:0-10602 GCA_046595095.1 Chitinophagaceae bacterium | reverse complement strand
TGAAGGTGGCAGTATAGTGCTAAGTCCAATTGTGACAGGAGGCGGCCTTACCTATTTATGGACTCCTAACTTGTACATTACCGGAAGTACGATGAAAAATCCGGTGGTAGCAGGAGTCCAGGATATTACTTATACTTTGAAAGTAGTGGCTACAGGTGGTTGTTCTGATTCAGACAAGGTTAATATCAGGGTGCTGAAATTTCCTGTAATTCCTAATACATTTACACCTAACGGTGATGGGATAAACGATTTTTGGGTGATCACTGCCCTGGATACTTATCCGGATGCGAAGATGCAGGTGTTTAGCAGGTATGGACAACTAGTGTTTACAAGCAAGGGTTATCCAATACCATGGGATGGGAATCTTAAAGGCAAGACTCTCCCTTTTGGAACTTATTATTATGTGATTGAACCGGGAAGCGGAAGAAAGCCGATCACCGGGTATGTTACAATTATTAAATAATTCAAATAAAGAACTCCGGGGATCCCGGTAAATAGCCTCCATGCGAAGAATAATTTTATTTTTTTTCCTACTTTGTGGCATAGAGCTTTCTGCCCAACAGAAACCACACTATACCCAGTATATCCTCAATAATTACTTATTGAACCCGGCAGTAAGTGGTATAGAAAATTACACAGATGTGAAGATGAGCTATCGAAATCAATGGACAGGAATAAATGGCTCGCCGGTCACAACTTATTTATCTATACATGGTCCTTTGGGAAAACCGGATTACCGCACTACTGCAACATCATTCGAATTACCTGGCGAAAATCCGCGGGGAAGGGCTTATGTAGATGGATATACTGCTCCGGCTGCACATCATGGGGTAGGCCTGATCGTTATGAATGATAAAACCGGGTATATCAGCAGGTTTTCGGCATATGCTACCTATGCATATCATAAGCCACTCTCTTCCACCATGACTATATCAGCCGGGTTCCTCGGTGGCATTACTTCAGTTAGTCTTGATCGTAGTAAGATTGTTTGGGGAAACACTGATCCGAATGATCCGGCTATTGGTTATGATAATGGTGAATTGAAAAGTTTGAAGCCTGAAATTGGAGCCGGACTTTGGTTATATGGCGCAGATTATTTTGCAGGCCTGGCTGTACTAAATGTAATTCCCAACAAGGCAAGGTTTGTTAAAAACGATAAATATGGAACCTACTTCGAGCCACAGGCAATGCTAACTGCAGGTTATCGTTTTTTCCTGAGCGACGATGTTACAATTCTTCCTTCAGCGATGGTCCAATACATAAATCCAGCTGCTGAGATCCATGGAAATGTAAAAGTACAATACCAGGATAAATTCTGGATAGGAGCGAGTTATAGGCCATCAGATAAATTGGGTGGCGTAGCTGCAATGGCTGGCGTGAATATTTCGAACACTTTCAATATCGGTTATGCCTATGATGCTGCAACTACCTCACGCTTACGCACATACGCAAAGAATACACATGAGATCGTACTGGGCTTTTTAATCAATAATAAATATGGCGACTGGTGCCCAAAGAATATTTGGTAATATGAGTTTAAATTTTATTCTATTGCTACAATGAGCATCCAAATGATGAATGATTGAAGCGATAACTATGAAATTATTTGAGACAGCATTCTCAAAAGCATGACTTTATTAATGGAAAAGAAAACACCGCAGCGTTCTCTACTGCGGTGCTTTCTTTTAATTCGCTCTATTTTAAAAACTATGAACCTAACCGGATTTCTACATGGTCTTTCTCAGTGCATACTTTAACCTTTTTATTCCTGAGCTTAGTACCGGAATTTTCTTTAAGATCTTTTATCCTGATTTTCTCACCATTAATGAAGAGAAATCCATCTTTGAATTCTATATGATATTTCTTATCACCTGAGCCATGCATTTCAATTACTTCAGGAACGCCATATTCATATGTATTGTCCATCTTAAAAGTATATGTATTCGGTGTTGTATATACTGATTTAAACTCAGAAGGAGCAATTGCAGGGACTACGGTGGTATAGCTCTGACCTTGGGCAGCGTCACTACAAACAACCTGGAAATCCCGTTGATTAGAATAAACCCTCTTACGTGGGAGTATGTGCATACGGGTGCTGTCATTTATGGAATGAAATAGAGAAGCTGTATGTTGAAGATGCCTAAGCTTGCTGACTTCTTTCTTCAGTTTTATTTCTCTTGTTAATTCAACCTGTGCTTTATTCTGTTCATTCCTGATAATCTTTTGGATGGAAGGCGTACTCCTCTTCAATTCGGCGGGTATGCGCATGAACTCTTTTTGTAGATTTTGCATACCTTCCTGTACATCAGTTTCTATTTTTTTCCAGTCGAGGGCAGCAATCTCTAATCTGGCTTTTTCAAGACTTCCCTGGATAGCCTTAATATCTATTCCGGAAGATAGTTTGAGTAAATAGGATTCCAAAGCCTGTTGGCTTATTGCTGGCAAATTAGTGAGGTGATTGGCAAGATCCTGGTTAGAAGTGAAATTGAAAGGTTGATCATTTTTGCCTGGGGCTGTTTTTCTGTAAAGCTCAGGTGGTGTGATGGATTCGATCTTTTCATTTGCGAAGGCGGCCGGTAATTCTTTAATTGCAGTTTCCATCAATTGGCCAGCAATTGGCTTTACCTGTTCTTCTACAAGTTTGGTAAGATCTGCAATCTCTTTACTTGAGAAATTTTTACTAAGTGCATTTTGAATTTCTTCAGCAATATTTTTTTTCTGAGATAGCTGAACAAGTTGCTCACCTTTTGGAACTGGAAGGAGAACCGGGGTGGCGCCTTGTTTTGCAGTAATAATAGTATTCTTGTCTGAAGGGGAGAGCCATGCCAGGGATATGATCATCCCGGTAATAAGTAATAATGCAATAAGCTTCTGTCCGTAATTCAATCCATTCTGGCGTTGATTATTTTCCATTATCCGCCTAACGCGAACGAGTAGTTGTTTTTTACCGGATGTAGCCGACATAGCGAGACGATGCTGATGAAGTCTATACCTTTCTATCGAAACCAATGCGGATGCATATGAATGCCTGTCGTACTGGTATTGGATCACAAAATCATCACAACAATTTTCTCTTTCTCTCTTGATTACTTTTGCCAGCAATACCACGAAGGGGTTAAAGAAAAGAAGTGTTTCTATAATCGAGATAAAGAGGTTTAGCAGGTAATCATTTCTTTTAATATGGGCGAGTTCATGCAGGATGATTGCTTCCAGCTGATCTACAGACAATTGGTTTAAAGAAGCAATCGGAATTAAAATCACGGGCTTGAGATAACCCATTGTTGCGGGAACATCAACATGTTTGGAAAACCAGATTTTGATCTTTTTATGAATGCCAATATGCATTGCAGATTTATCCGTAAATAAACGCCATTCAACACCCGGTTTCTGTAAGCCATTTGTTCGAATAAAATTGGTATGCCTGTACGCTGTAACCCAACGCGAGCAAAATATTATGAGTAATAAGAGGTATGCTAAAGACAAGAAGGGTAAGGCCGCTGATGCATCGGTGATTAGTTGCTGCCAATTAATAAAATTACCAGGTTGATTCAGGTATTCGGATAATTGAACGAGTTGCGTTTCGGAAAGGATGAGCGTTTTTTGTCCACCGCCCGAAGGCGTAAAAAATTTCACAAGAAAAGTTACCATGAACCAGGTGAAAGTGAAAAATAGAAAAACTGCAGAAGAGTTACTACGGAACCTGGCCGAAGCATTGCGGTACGATGCATTTATGAGTTGGTATATCCCCCATAAAATAGCAGCTTGCCAAAAACTATTGGCTATTGCCCAGCCCAGCGATTGCAGAAAAGCTGAGTGTTGTAATGCGGTCAGGTCCATACCTTATTGTTTTTTAAGGTTATCCAGGTATTTTTGAATCTCGTCTAATTCATCCTTTGATGCGTTTTGATTTCCAAGTGCCTGTAATACAAGTTGAGTAGATGATCCTGCAAACAGGGTATCAATCATCTTGTTTAGGAATTGTTTCTGAGTCCTTTCGCGGCTTATCGCAGGTTGATAGATATGCGTTTTGTTACTGTCATCCCTTGTTACCAGGCCTTTCTCAAACATGATCTGCAGAAGTTTTAAGGTGGTAGTATAACCAGAATCTTTATGCTTTGAAAGTTCATCGTGTACTTCACGTACAGTGGCCTGCTCTTTCTCCCACAGAATCTGCAGGATGTCCAGTTCACTCTCAGTTGGCTTTAATATTTTTATATTAGACATAATACGATTTGTTTCGTACGCTAAAATACGACTTAGTTCGTAACCTCCATGTTTTCTATAAACTTTATCTACCATTCATAAAAAAACCCGGCTTTTAACCGGGTCGATTTTGAAAAATCTGTTGTACTACCTGGAAGTGATCGTGAAATCACCATACCCTGTATAATATTTCTCATAAGAAGATCTGATGAGATTGGGCTGCTCAATATTATTAAGATATAATCTATTGTTTTTTACCGTAATGGTGTAAGTATTTGAATTGATCAAACCCTTGCTTTTCAATTCATCAACCATCTCTTTAAAATCCCCGGACAATTCATGCTTTGTGGGTTCGCCATTTGCCATTACCACTGTAATTCCCTTCTCAGCCGGATCATCCTGCGATGCTGTATTCTCGCGCCGATCTTTATCCTGGTTACCTGAACTATATTTTTCTATCAATGCGGCGGCTTTCTCGTTGCGGTTGCGCTCGATAGAATCAGCATGTACGGAGGCCAGACTTGGGGCGATAACCAGGGAAACAATACTCATTAATTTGATGAGGATATTCATTGAAGGGCCGGAAGTATCTTTGAAAGGATCGCCAACTGTATCCCCGGTAACAGAAGCTTTATGAGGTTCAGAACCTTTGTAATATGTTTCGCCATTGATTACGGCTCCTTTCTCAAATGATTTCTTGGCATTATCCCATGCACCACCTGCATTATTTTGAAACATTCCCATTAAGACACCACTAACGGTAGCGCCTGCCAGAAAACCTCCCAGCACTTCCGGACCAAAAATAAATCCAATCAATACCGGGGAAAACAAAGCAATAGCACCCGGCAGCATCATTTTCCTGATGGATGCATCAGTTGATATAGCTACGCATTTATCATATTCGGGTTTTCCTGTTCCTTCCATTATACCAGGAATAGTCCTGAACTGCCTGCGCACTTCTTCAACCATCGCCATTGCGGCTTGTCCAACTGCTTTAATTGCCAAAGAGGAAAATATGAATGGTATCATAGCTCCCACAAACAGGCCGGCAAGTACATCAGCCCTGTAAATATCAATTCCATCGATGCCTGCAATACCAACAAATGCTGCGAATAATGCCAAGGCTGTAAGTGCAGCTGATGCTATCGCAAAGCCCTTTCCACTTGCTGCAGTTGTATTACCAACTGCATCAAGGATATCAGTTTTTTCCCGAACATCTTTTGGAAGTTCACTCATCTCGGCAATACCACCGGCATTATCTGCGATGGGCCCAAATGCATCGATGGCAAGTTGCATAGCCGTAGTTGCCATCATTCCGGCAGCTGCTATTGCAACGCCATATAAGCCTGCACATAAATAAGAACCATAAATGCCGCTAGCCAATACCAGGATTGGCAATAGTGTACTTTCCATACCTACTGCAAGGCCACCTATAATATTTGTAGCATGTCCGGTAGAAGATTGTTTTATAATACTGAGCACCGGGCGTTTACCCATGGCCGTGTAGTATTCTGTTATAATACTCATGAGGGTACCCACGATGAGTCCAACCATGATCGCTCCAAAGACACCCATCTTTGTAAACTCGTGCCCGCGAAGTGACATAGTTGGAGGGAGAAGAAAATATACCAGGAAAAAAGAGGCAATTGCTGTCAATACTATTGACCCCCAATTACCCATATTAAGTGCTTTTTGCACAGCATGAGTATTCAATCCTGCAGATTCAGAAATTTTTACAAAGAATGTACCTGCAATAGAAAATAAAATTCCCATTGCAGCAATAAGCATGGGCAGCATTATAGGTGCCATTCCACCAAATCGGTCAATCGATTCTGTTTCTCTTCCTAAGACCATAGTAGCAAGAACGGTTGCCACGTAAGAGCCAAAAAGATCAGCACCCATACCAGCCACATCACCTACGTTATCACCTACATTATCCGCAATAGTTGCAGGGTTACGCGGATCATCTTCCGGAATACCTGCCTCCACTTTACCAACAAGGTCTGCACCTACATCTGCAGCTTTAGTATAGATCCCTCCGCCAACACGGGCAAATAATGCAATACTTTCAGCTCCGAGTGAGAAACCGGTTAAGATTTCAATTGTACGTTCCATCTCCACACTATCAACAGGCGAGTCCGGCGCAAAAACCGCTTTCAAGATTATAAAAAGTCCCCCAAGCCCAAGCACAGCGAGACCTGCAACACCCAAACCCATAACGCTTCCACCGGTAAATGAAACCTGCAATGCTTTAGCGAGACTGGTGCGCGCTGCTTGGGCAGTTCGAACATTAGCTTTTGTTGCAACCCGCATCCCAATATAACCGGCAAGCGCACTAAAAAAGGCACCAATAATAAAAGCAACAGCAATACTCCAATGGCTGTTTTCATTACTAAATCCCATCACAGCGAGTAGTAATGCACCAATAATTACAAAATAGGTAAGGATTTTATATTCTGCCTTAAGAAATGCCATTGCGCCTTCAGCGATATATCTGCTGATCTCCTGCATACGCTCATTACCTGGATCCTGTTTCGATACCCAGGCATACTTTACAAAAGTATAGAGAAGGCCTACAATACCCATCGCCGGGATTACATAGATAAGGTTATCCATAATGTTGCTTAAAAATTTGGTCGGCAAAAATAGGATAAAAAGAACTAAAATGGTGTTTAGCTCACCGCTTATTCAACAGTAATGGGGAATTGGAGAGAAAATTTTCCCCATAGGAAGTCCATATTTGATCAATACAATCCTCAAATGTTAGGCAAAATCAATGTTGTTATTGACCCATATTGTTTAGTTAATCCTGGCATTGATCTTTTATTAAATGGCACAATTTTAGAACTCAGCCTTTAAAATTAAAAATCAATCATTATGGCAACGAACGAAAAACTAGTAGAGGTTCTCAATGACCTCATTGAAATCAATAATGACCGTGTAAACGGTTACGAAAAAGCCGCTGAAGAAACTAAGGATAAAGATGTGGATCTTCAGGCAGCATTTAATAAATACGCAGATGACAGCAGGGGATATGCCGCCGAACTTACCCAGGAAGTAAGGAGGTTTGGTGGTGATCCGGATACCGGCACTACAAACAGTGGCAAACTTTATCGGGTATGGATGGATGTCAAGGCGCTTTTTACAGGCAAAGATCGCCAGGCAATACTTGAGAACTGTGAATTCGGTGAAGATGCCGCACAAAAAGCTTATAAAATGGCACTGGCATCTGATGCTGAGATGAGTGCTGAAGTAAGACAATTAATCACTGATCAGCAGGCAAAATTGAAAACTGCACATGATACCGTAAAAGCCTGGCGGGACGCGCATAAAAGCTAAGATTGGACAATCCATAATAGTAAGTGCCCGCCTTATCAGCGGGCATTTTTTTTCGGGCATCAGGCTTCCTTAAGAGGCTTGTTCTGCTCATAAAATCCCAACCTATTTTTTAGGTTATTTATTTCCACATTCATGTTGTGCATTTTATCCAGGAGGTGGTTGATTACGTCTATCCCTTCCAGGTTTATTTCCAGTTCCTGGTGAAGTCGTGCAAGCCTCTCCAGTTTTTCAAGTTCTGTTTCATCAATAAAATCTTCATTCTCAATCCTTGTTATCTGCACTAATCCATAATCTTCAAGTGAATTGATGAATGAGATCTCTACCGAATGATGTAGACAAAATACCTGGGCGGGTATCAACTGCTCTTTGTCCATAAAAAGATTTTATTCTTTAGATAATTTTGCCAGTTCATTAAATAATTCTTTTTCTTTCTCTGTGAGTTTATTAGGCAATTTTACATTAAACGCTATTATTAAGTCGCCGAATTCTCCTTCATTTTTGTAGAGTGGAAACCCCTTTTTCTTTAACCTTAGTTTGCTCCCGATTTGAGTAAATTCCGGCACTTTCACTTTAACTTTATCAGTGAGGGTTTCCAGCATCACTTCGCCACCCAGGATAGCCGTGTAAAGGTCAATGTCCTTTGTTACATAAAGATCATTTCCTGAGCGTCTGAAAATAGGATGGTCTTTAACCACAAACGTAATATACAGATCCCCTGCAGGTCCGCCATTTACCCCTTCACCACCATGTCCTTTAAGTTTTAAAGTTTGACCATTTTCAATTCCTGCCGGAATAGTGATACGGATATTTTTCCCATTTACTGTAAATGTTTGTTTATGTGTTTGTGAAGCATCAATTAATTCAAGGCGGAGTTCAGCACGAACATCCTGGCCCCTGAATTTTGCATTACCACGGCTTCTGTTATCAGACCTGCCAAACATTGATTCAAAAAAATCTGAGAAATCGCCACCATCGCCACTCATGCCTGAAAAATCATAATTGCCCTGTTGCTGCCCAGAACTACGGCGATTTTGACCAGTCTTTTCATAAGCTTCAGCATTTTTCCAATCGGCACCATACTGATCGTATTTCTTTCGTTTCCCGGCATCGCTCAGTACCTCGTTTGCCTCATTTAATTGCTGAAACTTTTGATGTGCTCCTTTATCATTAGGATTAATATCAGGATGTAATTTACGCGCAAGTTTACGGTAGGCTTTTTTGATCTCCTCCTCGGAAACATCTTTGTTTACCCCAAGTATTTTGTAATAGTCAACATATTCCATTTTGTCTGTGTAGATTATCTCAAAATTGGTGATAAAAAAATTAAATTGCCCAGGATATTCTTGAGCAGTGGTTTCTTAGCGTGTGAAGTAACAAACAATTTACAGACCAGAATCAAAATATGCCAACATATCATGTAATGATTAAAGGTAAAGTTCAAGGTGTATTTTTCCGGGCAACTGCAAAAGATGTAGCCGTCTCAGCAGGTGTGAAAGGTTGGGTGAGAAATTCGTCCGGGGGAGATGTTGAGGCGATAATATCAGGTACAGAAGATGCCTGCCGGAGTTTCATCAACTGGTGCGAAACCGGTCCACCACTGGCAAGGGTCGACGAAGTTATTGTTACGCCCAATGAAGAGAGTGTTTTTGCAGATTTCAAGATTAAGAGAGGCGAAGGATGATTCTGAAACTTACTCAACGATTGTTATTTCATAAGCTGATGATTATTGGTAAAAACGGTTCCGGTGATTCTCCCGATTCGCAATAGCGTATTCCTCTAAATCAGAGAAAAAATTGTCTTTCATAAACTAGGCAATTCGGGGCGATTTAACTTTCAAATACATCCATTGCATAAATACCTCCCTCTCTTCAAGTATGAATCATCGTTGCTTGTAAGTTAGTCCTTCCAATTCATCATATTTATATTGAATTGTTTTTAAATGATCATCAAGTGAATTGGCGATAAAAATCTCATGTGTAATTGAAAAAAGATTTTGCAAGTGACTTGCAATTTCAGGATGCAGTAGGAGGTAGCAGTATGTTGGGATAATTTGTGAATTTCCAAAAGTGACAGTTTATTAATTAAGTTGTGATAAATGATTAGACAGAAAATGCATCTGAGTTTTTGTAACAGTTTAAACTTTGTATTTGAGAGAGAGGTTGAAGAGGACTTTATCGATCAGAATAATAATGCAGCCCAGGATGAGATAGGCTAAAGAAAGACCGAGCATATTAAAGCCAACTTTTTCGTAACCAAGTTGTCCAACATTTAAAAAAGGGTAGGGGTAAGTGTTAGTAAATGCACCACGTGTAAGGGTGTAAATGATATAGATCATGGGGTAAATGAGCCAAATGATAATATTCATGTATTGCAGGGCACCTTTTTTTGCATATAACATCCAATACAAAATATATAAAACTGGTACAACATAATGTAACATCATATCTACAATGTATTGAAGACCTGGAGGACTCCATATTATGGAAAGGAAAAAATGATAAACCAATCCTACGATAGATATGTACAACAAAAGTCCTGTTTGAACAACTGGCCTGGTAAATGCCCTGCCCAACTTTGAATGTGGTGCGATTAAGGGATATAAAAAACTTAAAGTCACCAGGATATTGGTCCAAATCGTCATGTAACTAAAAAATCTTATGAGTGCCGACAGGTAGCTTTCCCCATTTGGAGATACGTTGTTAACAGCAAGAGTTAGTTGCCCGCATACTGCGAAAGTTCCAAATATTGTTCCCATTACCTGGAATAGCATTTTCATCCTCCTATTAATCTGTGTCGCCATTTGATTAATCAAATTGTAGGTTGTAGTTTAATGCTGCTAAACTGAATTTAGCAAGATGCTCCCAGAGGTGTGTATGCAAAACGGTTAAAAGGTTCAGCTTGACCGTGGGGTTGTAAAATCAGCTTTACGCTAGTTTTAGTGAATGTGTCAGGTATCTCAGGTATTAACGGATTTCAATAAAATGATTAAAGTTATAAAAGCAATTAGGTTTGGTAAGAACCTGAATTGGCCGAAAGATAGACATTTTTTTGATTTATTAC
>JBKJPO010000290.1:0-6650 GCA_046595095.1 Chitinophagaceae bacterium | reverse complement strand
GAAAATGTAAAAGTGCATTTTCAATACTGATCGGATTTCCCTCAGGAATATCTGCAATGTTGTTGTGGCGGATATCGTGACCATCAATGATAAGTACCAGCCCACTGCCAATGGCTTCCATTTTATTTCCATCACTTACAAGCATCCCGGTATCCTCTCCCAGTCCAATCCCAATTGCAGATGGATTTGTTGCTACAGCCTGTGCCAGTCGACCAAACCTTCCACGTTTTTCAAAATGACTATCAAAGATTACATGATCCATAAATCCAAGGCCTGTGGTGATCTTCACCTCACCTTTGAGATGTGCCCGGGTGGCGTTACCCTCATAAATCATGGTGTTGCTCATTGCCATTGCGCCAGCAGAAGTTCCGGCTACAACGAAGTTTGATTCATCTTTATAACGTTCGAGTGCTATCCTAAGAATTTCTGTTCCCCCAAAAGTTGAAGAAAGCCGGAGTTGGTTTCCACCGCTCCACATCAAGGCATTGCAATTCTTTATCCTTTCGATATACTCATTATCCATGGCATCTGCCCTGTTGCGTATGGGCATAATCCCGATATTGGTACAACCAATCTTGCCAAAAGCATTGAGGTAATTTTCGCCTACTTCGTAAGGAATCATCGAAGCTGTAGTAATCACCTCGATTCGCGTACCGGGTCCACCGGCTTCTTCTACAATCCGGCGAAGAATGCCTAGCTCGAAGAAGTTTAGATTATTTCTGAAGACAACACCTTTTTCTAGATCCACGCCTTTATCTTCCGCACCGCCTATTGCGATTAATTTTCCCTTTGGGTTCTGCATGAATAGGGTTTTCGTAAAGACCGTGCGCTTCCCTTCATAATTGGATAATCGATTTCATTTTGCAACACAGTATAAGTCAATTAGTTTACACAAAAGTAACGCAATTGCTTAAAAACAATTGTAAACAACATCCTATTTTTTAGCATTACTATTTTTCCTATCTTCAAATTTCATCAGTTTATTTATTTAAATGGTTATCGCTTCAGTCCTGTTTTCACCCTTTCTTTAAAGGATTATATGCCTGTAAGTGCATAAACCTCTATACTTCACCTACCAACTGATGAACGAATAACATGAAGATTTTAGACCTTAAAGTGCTCAGGGGACCTAATTACTGGAGCATTCGGCGGCCCAAGTTGATACAGATGCATATTGATCTCGAGGAAATGGAAGATAAGCCCACTAATGAGATCAAGGGCTTTAAAGAAAGACTTGAACAATTAATGCCCACCCTATACGATCACCGTTGCAGTGAACTTGTGCCCGGAGGTTTTTTAATGCGGGTAACAGAAGGCACCTGGATGGGACATGTGATGGAACATGTGGCTCTTGAATTACAAACCCTTGCTGGAATGGATACAGGATTCGGTCGCACAAGGGGTACCGGGAGGAAAGGTGAATATTACGTGGTGTTTGATTATATGGAAGAAGAGGCCGGAGTATATGCCGCCAGGGCTGCATTCCGGATTTGCCAGGCTTTGGGAAATGATGAGACTTATAAACTGAATGAAGATATTCAGAGAATGAGAGAACTAAGAGAAGACACCCGACTTGGCCCTTCAACGGGTAGCATTGTTGATGAAGCTGTGAAACGGGGCATCCCTTACATTCGCCTCAATAGCCAGAGTCTGGTACAGCTGGGATATGGCATACACCAAAAGAGAATCCGAGCTACTATAGCAAGCACTACTTCTTCGATTGCCGTTGACATTGCGGGTGATAAGGAAGAAACAAAGAGGCTACTCGAAGATGCGCAGATTCCTGTACCAAAGGGAAAAATTATCAGGAATGTGGAAGAATTGCAGGCTGAAATTGACAGGATTGGTTACCCAATTGTACTAAAACCCGTTGATGGAAATCATGGCAAAGGAGCTACAACTAATATTATCAATTTGGAGCAAGCCTTGCGGGCGCTTGAAGCGGCAAAAAGGTATAGCAGGAATATTATCTGCGAAAAATTTATCACAGGTTTCGACTTCAGGGTGTTAGTGATCAACTATAAATTTATTTGTGCTGCACTTCGTACACCCGCCTCCGTTACTGGAGATGGCGAACACACGATCCAGTGGCTTGTAGATGAAACGAATAAAGATTTACGGAGGGGTTATGGTCATGAAAGAGTACTCACTTCGATAAAGATCGATGAATTCACCCAAAAAATGCTTGATGATAAAAATTATACCCTGGACACTATCCCCACAAAAGGTGAACTGGTACTTGTAAAACCAACAGCCAATCTTTCAACCGGTGGAACCTCCACTGATGTGACTGATGAAGTGCATCCTATAAATATCTTTCTTGCAGAGCGTATAGCCCGTATCGTTGGGCTCGATATCTGCGGCATCGACATCATGGCTTCCGACCTCCAGACACCGCTGTTTGAAAATGGCGGTGCGGTGCTGGAAGTGAACGCTGCGCCGGGTTTCAGAATGCACGTTGAACCTGCAGTAGGTATAGCCAGGAATGTGGCTGAGCCTGTGGTCGACATGCTGTATCCCAAAGGCGCTACAGGCAGGATTCCGATCATTGCCATTACTGGGACAAATGGTAAGACAACAACAACAAGACTTACTGCCCATATCTGCAAAACCGCCGGCCACAAAGTCGGGTTCACCACCTCCGATGGTGTATATATTCAAAATCAGCTAATGATGAAAGGCGATTGTACCGGCCCGGTGAGTGCACTGTTTGTGTTGAAAGATCCCACTGTGGATTTTGCCGTACTTGAATGTGCAAGAGGTGGTATTTTAAAATCGGGGCTGGCATTTTCAAATTGCGATATTGCTATTGTTACTAACGTAACCGAAGACCATATTGGTTTGGGCGGAATAGATACACTCGAACAAATGGCAAAGGTGAAGCAGGTGCTTCCAGAAACTGTTTTCAGGAAAGGCTATAGTATTTTAAATGCTGATGATGACCTGGTGTATGCCATGCGCGATGCCCTCGAATGCAATATTGCTTATTTTAGTATGGATGAAAATAATCCACGAATAAAAAGACATTGCAGTCGCGGCGGTCTTGCAGCGGTTTATGAAAATGGTTACGTTACCATTATGAAAGGCAACTGGAAGATCAGGATAGAAAAAGTGAGTGAGATCCCATTTACGTATGGTGGACGTGCAGTACATAATGTTATGAATACCCTGCCCGCAATCCTTGCCTGTTACATTTTCCGTAACATCAGCGTAGAAGACATCAGGCTGGCATTGCAAACATTTATCCCCTCTCCTGCCCAAACTCCCGGAAGACTCAACCTTTTCAATTTCAAAAATTTCCAGTTCCTGCTCGATTTCGCACATAACCCTGCGGGCTTAACGCTGCTTTGTGATTTTGTGAATAAGATGGATGCCACAATCAAAGTTGGAGTGATTAGTGGAACCGGCGACAGGCGCGATGACGATATCCGCGAACTTGGCAGAATCTCTGCGAGATGTTTTGACGAGATAATCATCAGGCAGGACAAACACCTGCGTGGCCGCACAGCTGAAAATATCGTCGACCTACTAGTTGAAGGGCTCAACGAAACAAGAACTAAAGAAATCCCGATTACTATTATTCTGAATGAAAAAGAAGCGATAATGCATGCATACAATAATGCAAAACCCGGCTCATTAATCACCATCATGTGCGATGTGGTCGCTGAAGCGCTTGACCTTGTAAAAACCTTGAAAGAAAAAGAAGATAGTTAGGGAACTTTAAGCGGTTGGCATTTGTCAACCTCATTTTTCTTATTTAATCTTCAGACCCATGGCCTGAAATTAATTTTTTCTACTTATTTTTGCCCTCGTTTCAAAAGGAACTGTCCCATAGTATAAAGGTAGTACGACAGATTTTGATTCTGTTTGTCGAGGTTCGAATCCTCGTGGGACAACAAATATTATTGATTATCAATTAATTATAAGGCTGGATTGACACTCAGATTGACAATTCCTATTTGCTTAATATCTTTCAAAGAATTATGATGTTAACCAAAAAAACTTCAAAGTCCCATCGCTGCTCGTTATCTGTATCTTTTAGCCAAACATTCTTTTGCTCTAATCTGGAACTATCGCTGATATTTAGTTGTAGTTGAGTGTTCTTCAATCAGCCAGCCTTGCCCATCCTATTCCTGCCGTTTTTATTCTTTAGTCTTACAAAACAAGCATAGCAAATATGATCGTATTAACCCTGGTAAGAGATTTACGTATTGAAATTCCTATGTTAGGAACCAGGAAACTATTATTTATGTTAACTGCTGAATTCGTAAAGCATGAAATTAAAATGGGAAGAGATCAGAAATGTATCAGCGTAACAGAAGAAGTATTAAAAAATGAAGCCGCATAATGCAGCCTGTCAGAGCTATGTATCCAGATCAATGAGTAATGAAAAAATCAGAGAAAACTGGAATTAGAATATCAAGGCAGGTAAAAAAAAAGATGAAAATACAGAGAGTCCAAACAAATCACCGCGCAGCTCACGCTTCGACTCATACTTTCTTCACATATGGAAGTATCCTAATAGTTGCAAGTTTAGTACTTCATCAACAAGGATAAATCGCAATCCCCATAATAACTGTTTTTTACCTACCGCGCGGTTCCGTACAACTGCGGCTTCATCGTTGGTCTTTCAGACCCGACGAAGCCTTATTTATTAGCTGCTGGCAGTCTTCTCCTTGGTCAATGTGTCAAACTGTATTGCAGCAAGTAAATTAAAACACCCGAAAAATAACCAAGTAATGCAAGCCAAGTAATTCGCTTTAAGTACCAAAAGAAATTTATTTTTTCCATTCCCATTGCTGCTACACCTGCTGCTGAACCGATGATTAAAGCACTTCCTCCCGTCCCAGTTGCATACGCCAAAAATTCCCAAAAGAAATGGTCAGTCGGATATTGATCTAAGCTGTACATACCTTGTGATGCTGCAACTAATGGAACATTGTCCACCACGGCAGAAAGCAAACCAATTGTTGTTACAATGATTGTGTCGTTGTTAATCGTCTTTGTCAGCCATTGTGCAAGTTGTGTTAATTGTCCTGTAGCTTGTAACGCTGATATGCTAATAAGTATGCCTAAGAAAAATAAAATACTTGGTGTATCAATTTTGCGTAGGGCATGTACAACACTTAAGGTGTCTTTGTCTGCTGTGTCTTTTTGATTGTGCAGTATTTCTGTAATAATCCACATTACCCCTAAGCCCAAAAGTATTGCCATAAAAGGCGGTAAATGTGTCAAGGTTTTAAAAATGGGTACAAAAACTAAAATGCCAACTCCCAATAAGAAAACAAAATTTCTTTGAAATACAGGTGTCAAAATTTCGCTTTCGTTTTTTAATGCTGGTTCAATTGTTCCTTTCATTCTAAACGAAACAACAATTAACGGAATTATTAAACAGAAAACACTTGGTATAAAAAGTTGCTTAATGATGTTTAACGCCGTTATTTGTCCTCCTATCCAAAGCATTGTAGTTGTTACGTCACCCAATGGCGACCAAGCCCCACCTGCATTGGCGGCGATAACAGTAATACCAACAAAAAACAATCGTTTTTCCTTGTCGGCAATTAGCTTTCTTAAAAGTGAAACGATTACGATAGTTGTAGTAAGGTTGTCTAAAATTGCAGACAGAAAAAATGTAATGATAGCAATAATCCAAAGCAGTTTTACGGCACTTTTGGTTTTTATTCTGTCTGTAATAACCTGAAAGCCGTCGTGTGCATCAATTAGCTCAACAATTGTCATAGCACCCAAAAGAAAAAACAAGATGCCTGAAACTTCGCCTAAATGTTCCATTAACTGTTCTGTTACAAGATGCTTGTCGGGCTGAAACAAAATATAAATTGTCCAACAAATAACACCTGTAACCAAAGCGGTTGCAGCTTTATTTATTTTGATGCTATGCTCCAAAGTAATGGCAAAATAGCCAACTATGAAAGTAATTATGATTGCTAATGCCATATAAATATCTTACCGAAGGATTTTATGTTTGAGTTAAATTTTCTTATATAATTTATATAATACTGTAAATAATGGCAGCACCAAACATAAATGCAAATGGTGAAATTAATTGAAAGTAAAGTGGTTTTAAAATATCAGCCGCCTTTAATGAAAAATTATGATGGATTTGTCTTGGAACAAAATAGAGTACTAATGAAGTACAAAGCATAAACCAACCAAATATTTTGAAAACCTCTGGATATTTAGAAATGTCTGCGGCTAAAATTAAAGCTGCCGCAGGTATCATTCGTATTGTTATTTCGGCATAGTTAATAAAATTAGTGCTGCCTGCTTTTCTTAAAATCTGTCTTGCCTTTTTGGGTGCAAAAAGCATTATTAAGCCAACGCCGATAAAAAATATTCCGAAAATGATTATTGTCCATTTGGCGACTGTTGTCATCATAAATTTAGGCTTCCAAAGTTTAAAGTGTCGTTTGAATTGAGGGCTGTCTGCTTGCCGCTAACGCCAGTTTGTCTAAGAACTCGCGCTAGTCATCAAATATAGTCCAATTAGAAGCGATTGCAGGCAACGCTTAAAATATTTCGGCCTGGTGTTATATAAAAAATTGCTTGTCTTATTTTGAAGATAATTGCTTTGACTGAAGTCAATATTCCTGATAATAAAAAGGCAAGCTCTCCCAAGAACTTTGCCAATA
>JBKJPO010000173.1:0-11973 GCA_046595095.1 Chitinophagaceae bacterium | reverse complement strand
ATAATTATTAAAAATCTCGGGGGCGAGCTTCCCTTTCAAGCCTTGTATGTCTTCCAATCTACCCAGGCCTTGCATAGCACCGGGGCCTTCATAACTAAAGCTCCTGGAGAATGAGCGCTCGCTAAGCTTAGCTTTGGCTTCTAACTGCTTACCATCGCGGGTATAACCGATTCTAACTTCATCCTTTGGTTTGAATGCGGAGATAGCTTTTGATAATTCATCAGGGGTATTAATTACTTTATCTCCTACTTTTGTGATGAGGTCACCTTCTTTAAAGCCTGCTTTCTCTGCCGCACTACCTTCATTTACATTATTTATTCTAGCTCCTTTCTCATCTTTTTCGGTAGTAACGCCAAGGAATCCACGCTTATCGCCAGGTCCAAAGCTGCGGCTGCTGTCTTTTCTATATAAATGCGAATATCCATGAGCGTCGGGATCCATCATGTGAAAATCATGACCATCACTTTTAAATCTCATAACACCTCCGCTCTTACTAACCGATACATCATCATCCTTATATTCAGATAATGGCTTACCATTAATAAATATTTCATCACCTTTAGTTTCGATGGTAATCTTAGTATCCTTATCCCCCTTTTTCCTGATAATGATCTGCTCTGAAGATTTTGATTTTTCCTTTTCTTTCTGTGCAACCGCCGGAGTGATAAATACCAATCCTGTCAAGGCTGCGACTGCAAAAACTACTTTTTTCATAAACGCTTTTTTTTAAGTACGAAATGTTTAGTACATCAAATATAGGAATGTAATTTGAAATACGAAATATTTCGGAGATCAATTTTAAAAAAAAATATTAAGTGGGAAAATAAATGGAATTCTGAGTAGTGGGGATAGGTATAGGAGGTATTCTCCGTGGTCTCCGTGGTGCTCAGTGTCACAATAATATTTCGCGGAGCACCACGGAGTTTACACGGAGCACCACGGAAAAAGTAATTTCATCTCACAAGTTCCCTTAATTTTTCAATTACTGCCGGTAGGTTTGATGCATCCTGTCCGCCAGCAGTTGCCAAAGTATTTTGACCACCACCTCCACCTTTGATCAAAGGTGCAACATATTCTTTTATCAGTTTTGGGGCTTCCAATCCTTTTATTGTCACCACAGCCTCGTCAAGCATTATAACTACATGTGCCTTACCTTCTATATTTGATGCTAATGCAACCATATAATTTTTGAGATCAGGTTTAAGATCGAAGCATAGTTTTTTCAAAGCATCAGCGTTGTTCACTTCCACAATTTCACCGATGAAAGTACCTTTCGTACCTTCACCAAGATCAAAAGCATGTTGCTGAGTAAGCAGCTTCTCTTTCAACGAGCCAAGGTGCTTTTGTTCCAATTTTTGCAATTGTTTTAAGAGATCACTATTCTCAGTAAGTAAACCTGATACGGTTTTAACCAGGTCCTTCGGATTTTTTAATTGCTCCCGAACCTGTTTCAATTCCTGCAGTCGGGATTCAAGATATTTTTCTGCACTTATCCCTGCAACAGCTTCTATCCTCCGCACGCCAGCTGCTATAGCTGCCTCATGTGTGAGTTTAAAAAAGCCCAGCTCTCCCGTGTTGCCCACATGTGTACCGCCGCATAGTTCAATAGAATAAGCAGGATCAATGATCACTACCCGCACTTTATCTCCATATTTTTCACCAAACAATGCCATCGCACCAAGTGCCAGTGCTTCTTCCTTTGGTAAAATATTAATCACCACTTCAATATTCGACCTGATCTTCTCATTAACTATTGCATCTACTTTTGCAATCTCTTCATCTGTCAGTTTCGCAAAATGAGAAAAGTCAAATCGCAGATGAGATTCATTTACCAGGCTTCCTTTTTGGGACACATGAGTGCCAAGAATTTTTCTCAAAGCTGAATGTAATAAATGAGTGGCAGTATGGTGCGTGGCGATTGACCATCTCTTACTTTCATTTACCCGCGCAACCAGTTTCTCATCAATCTTAGCAGGAAGTTTATTGGCAAAATGAATGATCAGGTCACCATCTTTTTTTGTATCATGGATTGTGATTTTTTCATCCCCGAATTCCAGCACGCCGGTATCGCCCACCTGCCCGCCGCTCTCTGCATAAAAAGGTGTACTATCAAGTACAAGCTGAAATGCTTCTTTATCTTTTGAAATCATCTTACGATAACGGGTAACTGTAGCAGCAGCTTGAAGCTGCTCATATCCTACAAATGAGGAACTGTTCTTATCATGCACAACAACCCAATCACCAGTATCCTGTGCCGCAGCTGAGCGGCTCCTGTCTTTTTGCAATTGCATCTCACTATTAAATCCTTCTTCATCTACTGCTAAATCACTCTCGGCAGCTATAAGCCTGGTGAGATCTATCGGGAATCCGAAAGTGTCGAAAAGTTCAAACGCTGCTTTGCCATCAATTATGCCTTCTCCAGCCTGTTCCTTAATTGCCTGCAATCTTTTAAGCCCTGCATCCAGTGTCCGGATGAAATTTTGCTCTTCTTCGAATACCACTTTGCTCACGAAATCGAGCTGGCTCCTGACCTCAGGAAACACATGCTCAAATTGCACAGCAAGTAAGGGCATTAATTTATGCAACAAGGGTTGCTTTATTTCCAGGTAAGTAAAATAATACCGAACAGCCCGCCTGAGGATTCTTCTTATCACATACCCAGGACCAGTATTCGAAGGAAGTTGACCATCGGAAATGGGAAAGGCAATGGCCCGGATATGATCTGCTATCACGCGGAATGCAACATCCGGTTTATCATCACTGCCACCATATTTTTTACCAGATAATTTTTCTATTTCCGCAATAGTACCTGAAAAGACATCGGTATCATAATTACTTTGTTTTCCCTGCAGTACACGTACCAGGCGTTCAAATCCCATCCCGGTATCCACATGGGTGGCAGGTAATCCTTCAAGGCTACCATCTTTTTTACGGTTGTATTGAATGAATACATTATTCCAGATCTCGATCACCTGTGGGTGATCATTATTCACAAGAGTTTTTCCTTCTACCCCGCGGCGTTCCTCGTCTGTACGACAATCTACGTGTATCTCAGAACAAGGACCACAGGGACCGGTATCGCCCATCTCCCAGAAATTATCTTTTTTATTTCCTAATATTATTCTCTCCTCATCGATATGTAATTTCCAGAAATCAGCAGCTTCTGCATCCACCGGCAGATTCTCCGATTTATCCCCTTCAAAAACGGTAACGTATAACCTGTCTTTCGGAATTTTATAGACTTCTGTAAGCAGCTCCCAACTCCAGGCAATTGCTTCCTTTTTGAAATAATCTCCAAAGCTCCAGTTACCAAGCATTTCAAACATGGTATGGTGATAAGTGTCTACTCCAACTTCTTCAAGATCGTTATGTTTACCACTTACGCGCAGACATTTTTGTGTATTAACCACCCTGGGAAATGGCGCTTTTTTATTGCCCAGGAAATAGTCTTTGAATTGGTTCATCCCGGCATTTGTAAATAAAAGAGTCGGGTCGTTTTTGATCACAATCGGTGCAGAGGGCACTACTGTATGTCCCTTTTCGTTAAAAAAATCTAAAAATTTTTGACGGATCTCCACACTCGTTAGCATGCTGTTACTTTGTAAGGGTTGAAATTTGGGTATTATCACGCTATATTTGCGAACACGGCAAATATAGGAAGTTGGCGGGTAGTTGTGAAAAGTAGGCAGTAGGAAGTGGCAGTGAGAAGTAATCAAGTATTTTATTGTCCCCGTGATGTTATTGCCTGTGCATACTGCCAACTACCGACTGCAACTGCAAACTGCAACTGCAGGCTATTTGTTGGAAACGTCCAAAGTAATTAATGAAAAAAATCAAATATTACTATAACACCAATTCCCTCCGGTATGAAAAACTGGTGACGCCGTTAAGGGTAAAGTTGCTTCGGATATTTGGGTTTCTTGCCACAGCGTTGGTAACGGCGTTAATAATTGTTTCAATTGCTTTTAGATTCATCCCTTCACCTGAAGCCAAAATTGTAAGGGTGCAGTACCAACGGATGAGTGAAAATTATTCTGTCCTCAATGATAAAGTAAAATCGATCCAGGGCCAGATGGCATCCTTAGAGAATCGGGATAACCAGGTATATCGTTCTATTTTCGAAGCTAATCCACTTCCCGACAGTGCCAGGGCTAAATTGATCGAACAAAAAAAAGAAATGGAAAAAGTATCGGTGATGAATGATGAACAGTTGAGTACCGCACTTGTAGCCACTTTAAATAATATCAGTGCCCGAATTACTTACCAGGTGAATAGTTATAATGAAATTGAAAAACTTATTAATAACCAGGATAAAAAACTGGCCAGCATACCCGCCATACAGCCACTCAGCAACAAGAATTTAAACAGGATCGCCTCTGGTTTTGGCATGAGGATTGACCCGGTATATGGCACTCCGAAAATGCATAAGGGCCTTGATTTTACTGCCCCACAGGGAACACCTGTATATGCAACAGGAGATGGTATAGTAACACTTGCAGGATATTCAGATGCTGGTTATGGAAATCATATTATGGTTAATCATGGTTATGGCTATGAAACCCTGTATGGCCACCTTGTTAGGATCAAAATCCGGAATGGACAAAAAGTAAAACGCGGCGAAGTGATTGGCTGGGTAGGGAGTACTGGAAAAAGCACGGGCCCCCATTGTCATTACGAGGTTCATATCAATGGCCACGCTGTGAATCCTGTTTATTTCTTTTATAACGACCTGAATGCTGAAGACTTTGACAGGCTGTTGAAGATAGCAGCTACAGGCAGCGCAAAAAGTTTAGATTAATATGACACTATCACAGATCACCTTTGATTTTGGACTTTCCGGAGTTGAAGAAAATGTTAAGTCGAAAAAACCTGTTGTTAAGAAAGTAAAGACTGCAACTGCGGCGGAATTGGTAGCAGAAATTCCAGCCAGGAAATCAACGCGGGGAAGAAAAAGCCTAAAGGATATAGGCATTGGTGCAGATCTCATAGAGGTTCCGGAAGATGAGGTATTATTTCAAAAAATGTATTATCCCATCGGTGATGTTGCTGTGATGTTTAAGGTAAATGCTTCGCTCATCAGGTTTTGGGAAAATGAATTTGATATTCTTAAACCTAAAAAAAATGGCAAGGGCGATAGACTCTTCCGACCTGAAGATGTAAAAAATTTACAACTTATCTATCATTTACTGCGTGAAAGAAAATACACCATTGAAGGCGCCCGGGAATTTTTGAAAAATAATAAAAAAGTAAACGAGAAATTTGAAATGATCCGCTCCCTGGAGAAATTGCGATCATTTTTACTGGAGATAAAAAGCAGTCTATAATTTTTAATAGCTAACCTTAGAAATCAGATGAATAAATTGATCCTGTGCATAATATGCATTCTTAGTGCAAATGCGACAATAGGCCAGACCCAGTACAAAGTAAGTTATGATTCGACACGAAAGAATGTAAAAGTGCTAACGGGTATTATTGATAAATACTTAGTGCTAAATGACACAGCATTTACCTGGTATGCAAGTAACCACAAAGGATATACTCTTTCAGATTCATCTATCCTGAAAGCTTTTCAAAAAAGTAAGGATAGTGTTCAATATATCGTCTTCGGTGGTACATGGTGTGAAGACACGCAAAATATTTTACCAAAGTTTTTTAAGATACAGGAAAAAGCGGGCGTGGCAGATAACCGGATTACTTTTTTTGGAGTTGATGGAAATAAAAAATCACTTGGCAATATTACTACGGCGATGAACATCAAAAATGTGCCGACGATTATCGTGATGAAGCATGGAAAAGAAATTGGTCGTGTGGTTGAATATGGAAGTACAGGAAAATGGGATAAGGAGTTGGCAGACATCCTCAGCAAATAAAATTTTTTAAGTACACAATAAGCAAATCTCTGTGGCCCTCCGTGTAAACTCCGTGGTTCTCTGTAAAATATTTTTTGTGATATTGAATACCACAGAGAAGACAATCTCCTACTGCAAAGAATAAATTTCTACCTGGTCATTCTTCAGGATATAAACTTTTTCGTTGCCGAGTTTAAGCGAACTGTATTCTTTGAAAGCTAACGGCAAGGGATACTGCTTAAGATCGAGAGTCCCTGTTCGGTAAACAAAGTAATGTGTATCATCAAAGCCATAAATATTTTTACCGATCACTTCAAAATCCTTCCATTTCAGAAACATCAGTTTTGATTTGAACGCCCCATAATAATCAAAAACATAGATCCCTTTCTCGGGGTCGTACAAATAAACAAAACCATCCCTGTCGATGATGCTAACCGGGGAAGGAACAGAATCGAATATCATCCTGAAATCCAGGGTTTCGGAAAGCGTACTACCATCATCTGCTACTTTTTTCAATTTATTATCCTGTTCATCAAATACCCAGATATTGTTATCGTAAGAGGGTGAGACTGCCTTGACTGTAAAAATATTTTGCTTTCGCAGGTCGATGGTATTGCGCTTATTCAGGAACCTGTCGAGCACAACCAGGGTGGCATAAGGTTGAAAGTAAAGTAAGATTTTGAGCGGATTGGTGACATTAACCGAACTCGGTTTTCCAAACAACCTGACGTTATTATAATTGGCAACGGAATCACCGTTAATGTCTATTTTTTTTAGGTTGCTCTGCGGGGTAATTACATAAAGATTACCGAGAAGATCAACTGTGAAATCAATGAATGGTCCGTTGATAACACTAGATTTTTTGAAAACTGCTGCAGGCTGGGAGAGTACGGACATTGCATGAAACATCATCGTAATTAAAAGAAAAGTGAACACCGCAATATTTCTAATTAATTTCTTCATGATAATAATTCAACTTCATTTCCTTGCCATCAAAAACAGCATAACTATTATAACTGATCCAATCTCCTAAATTAATGTATCGGCTCTCATTACCGAGGTCGAACTCGATAGGCAGATGTCGATGTCCAAAAACGAAAAAATCGAAATGGGCAGTTTTCAAAATTTCCCTGGCATGAATGATCAGCCATTCTTTATCCTCGCCGAGGAATTGCTCATCTATTTGCCCGGTAGCAGCGCGGCTTTTCCGGCTAAAATAATTTGCCAGCCCAATACCCGACTGCGGATGTAGTGCCCCGAACATCCACTGACAGGCTTTATTCCTGAAAACTTTCTTCATGAATTTGTATCCATGATCTGCCGGCCCAAGGCCATCTCCATGCCCGATATAGAACTTCTTCCCATATAGGTCGAATTTTTCGGGCTGATAGTACACAGGAATGCCCAATTCTTTTTCAAAATACCCGCGCATCCACATATCATGATTGCCTACGAAGAAATGCAGCTTGATTCCTGAATCTGATAACTCCGCGAGTTTCCCAAGGATTCTTACAAATCCTTTTGGCACCACTTTTTTATACTCATACCAGAAGTCAAACATATCGCCAAGGATGAAGATCTGTTCTGCATCTGCTTTAATTGAATCGAGAAAATGTATGATGCGCTTCTCTCTTACAAGGCTTGCTTCAGCATTAGGTGCACCCAAATGGAAGTCGGAAAGAAAGTAAATATTTTTATTAGCGTGCAAAAGAGTAAGGGTTGAAGTTTGATTGATGCTTTGAATCAGGTCCGAAGATAAGAAATGGAAATTGGAGTAAAGATCAACGATTTGCAGGAATCGTCATTGCGAGTTTCAACTTTTCACCAGGCAAAAATGGATGATGACGCAACTAGAATGCCGTCCTTTAGATTTGTATTCTTCCTATCCTCTCTTATCAACCAAAAATAAATAAACTTCCTTCGGCCCATGCACACCTACAACAAGTGTTTTCTCTATATCGGCAGTCCTGCTTGGACCTGTTGCAAAACTTATGAGCGAAGGCATGTTGCCTGCATATCTATCCTTAAGCAACTGCAATCCTTCTTTAATATCATAAACTAACTGGTCGGCATATGCGATGCAAATATGAACAGGAGCATATATACTTACCGTTCTGCCACTTTCGTTTGCGCTGCTAAGTACAATACTCCCTGTGCGTGCAACAAGAATTTCACAGGACGTTAAAGAAGCGTCACAACCTGCAAGATCATCCGTTTTTATTTTTGCAAGTGTCGTGTTACTAATTATGGCATTGATCTTTTCTTCCCTGCAATACATTCCAGTCCATTCTTTTTGTTTAACAAGATGCTCAAGCTGTAACTTAAGATCAGCATGATCCATGCAGAATGCGAATTTTCCTAACAACTTTGTAAACTCGAAAGCAAATTGAACTTCAAGTTCTTCGACCGGGGGCAGGTACACTGAGGTCTTGCCTTCGCTTTTTGGAAATGGAACAGGCACTGAATTACTCAGTGCCTGTCTTATTTTTTTTAGAATCTTTTCTTTCGATGACGAAACAGCCATTCCATTTTAAATTTTTGCGGCGTTTTCCAATTCCTTATCAGCACCGGAATTTTCACCACTGCCATTTTCTGAAGGAATAGGTGGTGGAACTCCCGCCGTTGAACTATCCAGGGCAATATGCGCCTTCTTGTCTTCGTATGGTCTTTTGCCGATCAATGCTTCAACATCTGCTTTGAACAAGACCTCTTTTACGAGCAGCTCGCGTGCGAGTATTTCAACTTCTTTCTTGCGTTCGGTAAGGAGTTTTTTTGTGCGATCATAACCTTCAACAATCAGTTTCCGAACCTCCTCATCAATCATCTTGCCTGTTTCCTCACTATAAGGTTTGGTAAAATAGTTTTCCTGTTGAGGATCATAAAAACTTATGTTTCCAACCTTCTCATTCATTCCGTAAACGGTAACCATTGAATAAGCCATCTTGGTGATCTGTTGTAAGTCATTGCTTGCACCGGTAGAAATTTTGCCAAAAAAGATCTCTTCAGATGCCCGACCACCGAGTGTCATACAGATCTGGTCCATCAACTGGTCGGTATTATAAAGATATTGTTCCTTAGGTGTATACTGCGCATAACCAAGAGCGGCAGTTCCTCGTGGTACAATGGTAACTTTCAATAACGGATATGCATGTTCGAGGTACCAGCCGCAGATGGCGTGACCCGCTTCATGGTAGGCGATGATCTCTTTTTCTTCCGGCAGAATAATTTTATTCTTCTTTTCCAAACCTCCGATTACCCTGTCGATGGCGTCCTGGAAATCAGACATGTCCACCGCATTTTTTCCTTTCCGGGCAGCAATCAACGCCGCTTCATTACAAACGTTTGCGATGTCGGCACCAGCGAATCCCGGCGTTTGTTCAGCAAGCTTATGTATGTCGAGTGTTTGTGATATTTTGATGGGGCCAAGGTGTACTTTAAAAATCGCTTCCCGGCCTACAAGATCTGGTCTGTCGATAGTTATCTGCCTGTCGAAACGACCGGGGCGCAGCAGAGCGCTGTCGAGCACATCAGGCCTGTTGGTAGCAGCAATTATTATGATGCCGAGATCTGTGCCGAAACCGTCCATTTCCACAAGCAGCTGGTTGAGGGTATTTTCACGTTCGTCATTACTCATCATCATATTCTTGCCCCTGGCACGACCTATTGCATCAATCTCATCAATAAATATTATACATGGTGCTTTTTCCCGGGCTTGTTTAAACAAGTCACGCACACGGCTTGCTCCAACGCCCACAAACATTTCTACGAAATCTGAACCACTGAGACTGAAGAAAGGTACCTGTGCCTCGCCGGCCATAGCTTTTGCGAGAAGCGTTTTCCCAGTACCGGGAGGACCAACCAGTAAAGCTCCTTTCGGAATCTTACCACCGAGAGCAGTATATTTTTTAGGAGTTTTAAGAAAATCCACGATCTCCATTACTTCCACCTTTGCCTCATCAAGCCCGGCAACGTCACCGAAGTTGATATTAACCCTTGTGCCTTTATCAAAAAGCTGAGCCTTGGATTTACCAATATTGAAAATTCCACCTGGGCCGCCTCCGCCACCCGGACCGCCAACTTTTCGCATCATCAACACAAAAAGCAATCCTATTAATAAGATCGGAAGCAAAGTACTGATGATCTGACTGAATAATTCTCCTTCATCGCCGGGCCTGTCCGCTATCTGGCGTACGTTGGGATTATCTTTGTAAAATTCACCAAGTTGGGTAGTAAAAGTCTTATCATCAATAATGCTGAAATAAGCCTGGGGTGCAGTGCCTTTGAGAATGGACTCGTAATCTTTTCCAAAAACACCTTTGTACCAGCTTGACTTTTTAACCATGCTATCCGTACTGATATACAGCCTGGTTAGCTTTTTATTCCTGATGGTTTTTATCTTGTCAATATCTCCCTGCTTCAGCATTTCGTAAAACCGAAGCTGGTCAGTTTCCGCACCTCCACTACTTGATCTTCCCATTATATTCCATCCAACGATGGCAGCAAATATCAACCCGTATACCCAATACACATTAAACCGCGGTCTCTTTTTTGGCTCCTCATCACCAGGAGAACCATCAGGATTTACCTTACGTCCGGGTTTTTGCTTCAAATCGTCCTGTGCCATATTTTCTTGCTTCGCAATATTTATTTTGCACCTGTCGCAATGCGATTGCGTTCAGAGTTTTTTATTAAAATGTTCTCTTTTTAGTAGATATCAACGGGTTAATCATTGTGTTCTTTCAATGGTGCATCACTCCACAATTCTTCAAGCTGGTAGAATTTCCTTGGATCCGGTAACATGATATGCACCACGATGTTAACGTAATCTATCAGGATCCATTGCTGTGCCTGCCTTCCCTCATGCTTGTAAGGCAATTCGGTACAGGCTTTTTTTACTTCAAACTCAACAGAATCGGCGATCGCCTTAAGTTGAATATTATTATTGGCTTCGCAAATGATAAAATAATCTGCTACCGCCTCAGGGATTTTCTTCAAATCAAGGCTTACGATTTTCTCCCCTTTTTTCTCCTGAATTGCGTGGATGATGGTTTTAAAAAGCTTACTGCTCCTTGTAGTTCTAACTGCGCTTTTTTGCCTGGTAGCCAATACTGATAAATTATTCAAATGTTCCTTGTTTTGAGTAAAAATTCCGGGAAAAACACAACCCAAATTAAGCCCGGATGAGAAATTACCTGGTTCATTTAGTTTGCGTTCAACTGATGTTTCTCTTTATTTGTTCAAAAATACTAATTCTTATCCTAACTTAACCTGATGGCTCCATCTAAAGCAGAGTTCATTATCCTCGATTCCGTGGGTAGCACCAACAACTATGCCATGGGGTTGGCGCAAAAAGGTTTGGCAGAACATGGTACAGCCTGTTTTGCCCACGAACAGGTTTCCGGGAAAGGCAGGCGTGGCAAGGCCTGGAGTTCCGAACCCGGGACAAACCTGATCATCAGTATCATAATTAAACCAACAATTAATGTGTCTCAACAATTTCAGCTGAGTGCCGCTGTTGCTGTTGCTGGCCATAAGCTATTAACAAAATATATAGAAGATGTAAAAATTAAATGGTTGAATGACCTCTATTGGCGTGACAGGAAGGCAGGAGGAATTCTCATCGAGAATGTATTGAGGGGCAAGGAATGGCAATGGGCAATCGCAGGTATTGGAATCAACATTAATCAAACGGTCTTCCCCACGGATCTTCTAAACCCGGTTTCTTTAAAACAAATTACAGGAAAGGATTTAGATGTTATTGAGTTGGGAAAGGAATTAAGGGATTTTATTTTGGCTGAATGTAGCAGTCTTGAAAACAATGGCTTCGCTTCAATGCTGGAGTATTTCAATACGAATCTTTACAAATCAGGGGAAATCGTGAAATTAAAAAAAGGTAATGCGATTTTTGAAACAATGATTATAGGTATTGGGGCAGAGGGCAGGTTGATGGTAAAGGATACAATGGAGAGGAGTTTTGGTTTGGATGAGATTGAATGGGTTTTGGTCTGAACTGGGATTTATGTGATTGACTTGATTTTGAAGATCAGGGGTTTAATTTTATTCTTATTCATGTATATCAAGATAAATCACATTAATCACGGTTCAAAACTAATCTTACGCGAAT
>JBKJPO010000197.1:0-11159 GCA_046595095.1 Chitinophagaceae bacterium | reverse complement strand
TTCCTGGTCCAGTCCTATCATTGCAATAGTAATAAATGCACCACCGATAATCTGCTTCACAAAAAATCCGGGGCTATTGACATCCATATCAAATATCCTGGTATAACCTTTATCATCCAGCGCCGACATAGTCTCACCAAATGATAACCCCAGTGAATTCATAATAAAGATTACGCAAACAACCAGTCCCAGCAGCATAAACGTTGTTTGCAAAGTATCGGTCCACACAATCGTTTTCACACCTCCTCTAAAAGTATAGAGCAGGATCATGATCAGGATGATGAGTGTAGTTACTGAGAAAGGAACTCCCATCCTGTCCAGTATGAATATTTGCAAAACATTTATTACAAGGTATAATCTTGCAGTAGCACCAAGTGTACGTGAGATGATAAAGAACAACGCCCCTGTTTTGTAAGATACAAGGCCAAAACGCTGAAGGAGATAATTATAGATGGAAGTAAGATTTAACCGGTAATATAGTGGCAATAAAACGTAAGCGATCACCATGTAACCGATAAGATAGCCGATTACAACCTGGAAATAACTAAAGCCTGCCGCACCAACTGTTCCGGGCACACTAACGAATGTAACGCCGCTGAGTGAAGTTCCAATCATCCCGAAAGCAACAAGCATCCAGTTAGAACTCCTATTGCCTATGAAGAAGGTCTCATTGTTTGAATTCCGCGAAGTATAATACGCAACAATGAGCAGGATTACGAAATAAACAAGAACTACGGAGAACAAAATAACTGGAGACATAAGCAATTTGATTATGAAAAATTGATCTTCGAAATTAGGATATGAAAACTTTTAGGTTGAATTTTATTGAAGATAAATAAAATTATGGCAATTCATTCTTTAGCGGTTTTTTGCGGATCAAAAGCAGGCAACGACCCGTTGTTTGTAGAACACGCCCGGCAACTCGGATACCTGCTGGCAAAGAAAAAGATAACGCTTATCTATGGGGGTGGCAATAAAGGTATGATGGGCACAGTAGCTAATGCGGTGATGGAAAAAAATGGAAAGGTTACCGGAATTATGCCTAAGCTCCTCACAGAATGGGAACACCAGCACCTGGGACTTACCGAGCTGCTTGTAGTAGCGGATATGCATACACGAAAAAGAATGCTCTACGAAAAATGCGATGCTGCCCTTGTACTTGCGGGTGGATACGGAACGCTTGATGAGCTTTTTGAAATGCTCACCTGGAACCAGTTGAGCATCCATGATAAAAAAATCTACGTGGTAAATACCTCAGGCTTCTATGACAACCTGCTTGCCCATATAAAAAAAATGGAAGAAGAAGGATTACTTAATGAACACCTCTCCACAAGGCTTGAAGTTGTGCGCTCGCCGAAAGAGCTTTCGTTTAATAGTTAATGAATGAATTAATGTTTTAGTGAATTAATGCATTGATGCATCATTTTACTCATGAACAATTAACCATTACCTTCTCTTTTTTTCCCGGTTTAATCCAAAATTAATTCCTGCCCTTATCACAGGGATCAGGCTCCCATCACTTTCAATGTAAGGAGAGTTTTTGTCTTTTAAAACATCAATAAGAAGGCTGAAGTAGGTGAAAGTATTTTTATCAGATCGTGAGGTTGTATAACCAGCACCTACAAGTAAGCTGGGAGCGTTGAAGCTAAATTTTGCATCCGGAAAACCCTGCTGTATGATCTTCTGATTAATGAAATTATATTCAGGTTGAGCCTGGAGAAAAATGAAACGAACAGGATAAATCCTCGTAAACACACCAGCTCCATATGTCGTACTGCGATATTTAACATTGCTAAAAGATTGGTCACGGGCACTATAATATTGGAAATTGACAACGAAGCCTGCATCAATCCACTTTTTAAATGTATAACCTATAAAAGGATTGATGCCCCCAAGAAAACCATTCTGATATCCTCCAAGACTTAAAGACAAACTACCACCAAGAAACAGATTGGTTGGATCGTATCCCTTTGTAGAATCGGAGAATTCTTCATCCTGGCCAAAACCATTCAGACATGTCAGTAACAGGAGTGATGCGAGTATTTTTTTCATTTCTACAAAGTAATAGGTTTTAAAAAAATGCGACTTAAGCCAGGTAATGTTATAGATTAAACTGAATTCTTTCCATTCAATTCAAATCAAAAATCTTTCCAGCATTGAGAATATTATTCGGATCAAAAATTCTTTTGATACCGCGCATGAGCTCCAATTGCGTTTTATCGTACACAATGTCCATGTACGATTTCTGAAGTAACCCGATGCCATGCTCACCACTGATGGTACCACCAAGACTTTTTACCAACTCAAATAATGCGCGAAGCGAGTCCATCATTTCAGGATCCTCCATACTATTCCCCGTTCCTGGTTTCTTAATCCTGATATGAAGATTACCATCTCCCGCGTGTCCATAACAAACGGCATGGAAACCATATTTCAAACCAAGTGCCTTAACTCCTTGTACCAACGCAGGCAATTCAGCCCTGGGTACCACTGTATCCTCTTCGATTATATAACCATCAATCTTCACTGCCTCGGCCACACGCCGTCTTAATTTCCAGAGTTCTGCTTTCTGCTGGGCATTATCAGCAAAATAAATCTCACCACAATCATAAAGAACCAAAAGCTCAGCAATGGCTTCCATCTCTTTCATAAGTGTATCCATGTGGTTGCCATCTACTTCAATTATGAGGTGCGCTGCAGTGTCCTCAGTAACAGGTACGGCTACACTATCTACGAATTTACTTACTATTCGCAATGCATCAATCTCCACGAGTTCCAGGGCGCTTGGTGTATAACCGGCACGAAAGATTGCACTCACAGCTTCGCTTGCTTTTTCAAGGCTCTGAAAGGGAACCAACATGAGCAGATCAAACTGTGGAAGTGGTATAAGTTTTAACACAACCTTAGTAACGATTCCTAATGTGCCCTCGCTTCCTACTATTAATTGTGTAAGGTTATACCCTGTTGAATTTTTCAAAACATTAGCCCCGGTCCAGATTATTTCCCCCGTCGGCAAAACAACCTCGAGGTTTAAAACATAATCTCTTACTACTCCATATTTCACTGCTTTAGGCCCCCCACTATTTTCTGCTACATTTCCCCCGATAAAACAAGAACCCCTGCTGCTTGGATCAGGTGGATAAAAGAGTCCTTTCTCCTTAACTGCATTTTGCAGAACTTCTGTAATTACACCGGGTTCAGTCGTTACCTGGAGGTTACGCTCATCAATGAAAATAATATTGTTCATCCTTTCTGTGGATATCAACACGCCTCCATACTGGGGCAATGCCCCTCCGCTCAATCCGGTGCCAGCACCACGGGGTGTAACCGGGATAAATTCCGAATTACAGATTTTGAGTATCCGGCTAATTTCTCCAGCGGTCAAAGGCTTAAGTACTACATCCGGTAGATACCGTAAATGCTCGGTTTCGTCATGAGAATAGTGATCAAGGCTCTCCTGGTCGAGAGAAACATTCTCCTCCCCAACAATGTTTAAAAACTGTTTTATATGCGATTCATTAAGCTTACCCTTTTTAATTGTGGGGTTCATATCGTTCATTTGGACAAAAATCGGGATTAAATAACAAGAAGGTCAAATCAATCTGGCTAACTGTTTCAAGGATCTTGAACTCCAGGCCCGGGAATGTTGCAAAAGATTAACCCATTTCCTAAAAAATCTGTAAAATCGGTTGGAGGAAAAATATTTTTTTTAAAAAGTGTAACTATATACGAAATCTATCGTATGTTTGTTTACGAAATCATTCGTATAAAAAATATGATCATCAAAAAACACTTAAAAGATGAAAACAAAAACCACGAAAATCAAACTGATTGGAGGCTTCATACTTTTTGCAGGCCTTGGCATAACAGCTATTGCATGGCAGGATTCAACAGCCGTAAAGAGTCAGAACTATGCAAAGAATTTTTTGGATACAGTTCCTAAACACCGCGCAGACATAGAAATAGAAATGAAGGACCTGGATAAAGCAATGAAAGAGCTCGATAGGGAAATGGAAAAAGTGGGTGAAGAACTTAAAAACGTGGACTGGGGGAAAATTCAAAAAGAGGTCAGTGAGTCATTGAAAGAAATTGATTTTAAGAAAATCGAAATGGATGTTTCCAAGGCCTTGAAAGAAATAAATTGGGTGGAAATAAATAAGGAGATAAAAGAATCCCTTGCTAAAATTGATTTAGATAAAATAAAAGTTGACGTGGAAAAAGCCATCAGGGAAGCCACTGCAAATATCAACATGGATGAGTTGAAAAAAGAATTGGACAAAGTAAAGAAAGAACTGGATGAAACAAAGATCAGGGTACAGGTTGATGTTGAAAAAGAACTTGGCAAAGCAAAAGAGGAGATAAAAAAAGCAAAGATCGAATTGGGAGAAACTAAGGCAATGATTAATGAGATGGAAAAAGATGGTCTCATTAATAAAAATGAAGGATTCACTATCGAAGTAAAAGACAAATCACTTTATATCAATGACAAAAAGCAATCAGCAGAAGTGACAGCTAAATATAAAAAGTATTTCAGGTCTGATAATTTCAGGATCAGCATCCGGCCTTAGTAAGAACCCGGAGCAAAATTTCATAGCACGTTAAACCCCCGTACCATGCAACTTGCTTTTCATAATGAGATCCTTAGCCAGGCGGGGCTCAATCAATTGCCACTGGCCGAACCTGCAATTGATATGTTAGCCTGGAAAGTAGCTGTAGTTATTGTGATGCTAAAATTAATTAGCTATTGGTTATTAGCAACAAAACTTCATCGGAATAGACCTGTTTGAGGCACTAAGGTTCAAAAATTAAAAACTCGGGCAAAGTGTTTGTCTCTTATCTCCCTGGTATTGGGAATAGAAGCCTTTCTTGATGAGGCTAAATTCCAGGGCTCCCTGGGATTTGTTATAAGTTTTCAAACCTGACGTTGTTACATCATAGCTGAAAGTAAAGCGAAGATTATTCAGTTCAAATCCAGCCATTGGGATAACGGCGTCGCCTAACCGGTAATAAAGACCACCTATAAATTGTTTTACACCATCGCCGGAAAGATTGTATGCACCATTCAGTCCAAGCACTAATTCAGATGCTGAAGCCTGGTTAGTATAATAAGCGTTGGGGCTGATTATAACGTTTTCATTCAATTTTAATATGGCGTTTAGAAATCCGATATGCCGCATAGCAACACGACTGCTATCATTAAGATTCGAGAAAAAAGATTCTTTGGGCCTGTTAACGTGATGGATAGAATAACCCGCATTCACATATGTATTTTCATTAGGGAAATAAGCATAGTTCATTCCTACCTGCATATCAAAATATCCAACACTGGTATTGTTCAAATTTACTGATGTAGGTAATTTATTATCAAAGAATTTACCGTCGAACTGGTCAGGGAAAGTGAGTTTAGACTGGTCGATCCGCTTGTTGGCATAGCCCAGGTTGAATCCTGCTGTAAGAAGGCTGCTGAATCCAAGCATCTGGTGATAGGCAACCGAGGCATAAGCTTTGGTTGAAGTAAGGCTACCGGATCCGGCTACGTCATGTAAGATTACACCGCCAAGACCAAGCCAGCCGTTTTCGAATCTATCACGGAAGAGTTGTGCATCACCAAATATGCTCATAGTTTTATACGGCACTTTCATGATGCTCGAATACTGGTTGCGATAATGAACACCAATACGGTAATCGGCATCTGGAATAAAACCTGTATTAGCCGGGTTGGTGGTAAGCGGCGAATTAAAAAATTGCGAAAAATGCAAATCCTGTGCATCCACTGCTGTGAGGCTAAAGGAAAGCATTATAAGATTTACTATAGTTTTAATGGCCCTCATCCTATTTTAATAAAGTTATATCACCCGTTTTTCGAAATGTTTTACCATCACTGAATTTCACATCAAGAGTGTAAGTGTATACATCGAGGGGCTGCAGTTTCCCATTGAACGTGCCGTCCCAGCCAATACTCCGGTCGTTTGTCTCAAATATTTTTTGTCCCCACCTGTTGTAAATTCTCCATTGCATTTCCTTGATGCCGAATCCAATTACTTTCACTACACTATTTACGCCAAATTTTCCCGGAGTAAATGCATTTGGAACATCAAGCAGCGGGTTGATGATCGCGGGAACCGGTAAGCAGAAAGTATCGATACAACCGGCCTGGTTCATGGCCTGCAAACAAACGTTCCAGTTACCCGTAGCGTTGAAAAGATGTCTTGGATTCACTTCTTTAGTACTATCCCCATCTCCAAAATTCCAAAGAAAACTACTTGCACCAATAGAAGTATTATTGAACTGTGTGAAACTGTTCTCTACAGGTACGGTTGGACTAAAGGTAAATCCAGCCTGTGGTATTGGGCTAACGGTAAGGCTGAACCTAACCGTGTCGGTTAAATTGCAGGAAGTGGAATCGTAAGCAATCAGGGTTACCAGGTATGTTCCTGCAATGGGGTAAAAATGCGTTGGGTTATCCAAAGTGGAAGTCGAGCCGTCTCCAAAATCCCATAAAAAGTTAAGCCCTCCAAGGGAGTTGTTTGTAAAAGCAGCATTATAAGGAACACAGCCAAAAGGTGGAGTAACAAACCTTGCACTAACGTTTGGTGATATACGAAGTGTTTTAATTGTATCCTTCGGCGAATTACAAAAAGTAGTATCATCCACCCGAAGAGTAACTCTATACGTTCCGGCACTTGCAAAAGTATGAACAATCGAATCTTTACCCATTCTTATTTTAGGAGAACCATCTCCAAAATCCCAAAGAAAGCTCTGTGTACCAAAAGTAGGGACAGTAGCAGTTGATAAATTTTGAAAGCTGAAAGTAAGACTGTTGCAGCTTCCGAGTTTTCTTGGAAGAAAGTCTGGTGAAACAGGATTATTCCCCGCTTTTATTGTAGCGTACACAGTATCCTGGATATTGCAGGTAGTTGAATCAACCGAAATAAGTCTTACCGTGTAAATACCTGTCTGCGTATAGGTATGGCTGATAGTTGGGACTGTTGTTCTTACCTGCGGACTGCCATCGCCGAAAAGCCATAAATAGCTCTTGGCTTTTAATAAAGTATCCGAGAATTGAACGGTTAAATCAATACACCCGGATGAATCATAATCAACCCCATCGATTGTACTTCTTATACTGCCTGCTACACCGGTGAAATCCATCTCTATCTTTAACGCAAGCTCATTGCAAACGCTTGAGCCATTAGTTTCTGCCCATGCTCCGGCAGTAGTAGGATAGCGTTGAGGATGGCCAATGCAGTTTGCACAGATCGCCTGGTAAATTATCCCATTCTGATCAAACCTACTCGTACCCCCATCCACGTGTTCGCCTGTACTTTGAATTCCGGGATTATCATTTTGGCCAAAAAAAGTTCCATAAAGAATCTTAGTAGCATTTTTTTCCAGCACGAAAAAATACATCTCCGCGCCTTTCGCATCAGAATTGGGCTTTATGGCATCAGCAGTGGTAGGCATACCCACTGTATTTCCGGTAGAATAACCCTGGTCAACATTTATTCCACCTCCCCAACCGGAAACATAAACGTTCTCACAACGGTCAACAAGAAACGCTACCGGAGAAATGTTTGGCTGCAACGATCCCGTGCCAAATACAGTTGAGTAAATGAACTGCGAGAGATCTGGCTGAAGTTTCGATATAAACTGTTTCGAATTGGGAACACTATAAGCTGCATTCAGAACTGGCCATGAACCGGTAGTTGTCCCCATAATATAAGGAAAGCCCAATTTATCAAACTGGATGCCATATACGAGGTCATGACCGCTGGTACCTACATAACTAGAACGTATAAGTGCTGTACCCGAATTATTGAATGTTGCAACAAATCCATCGCATTGCCCACCCTGGTATCCTTGTTGGTAAACCCCCGGTTGTGTGCCGGGAAAGTCTGGGCTTCCAGTAGCCCCGGCAACAAATATATTATTAGTATTGGGTTCTATTGCCAGGACAAAACATGCATCAACTCCATTTCCACCCAGATAAGTACTGAAAATCAGGCTTGAGAGGTTTGGATTGAATTTCAACAAAACTCCATCCTGGTTGCCTCCACCAAATGTGGTTTGCACTCCGCCCGGAGTTGGAAAATCATCAGACCTCGAACAAGAGGCAACATAAATATTGCCAGCCGCATCAAGTATTATTTCGCTACGGGCATCATCACCATAATTGCGGCGGGTTAACAATACCTCATTTTGAGTGGGGGTCGAGGATTTGGGTCTGATATTAACTCCATCAGCGTCCTTACCTCCAATCTTTACTGAGCCTATTAAAGCAGAACCAGTAGAATTCAGCTTTGTCACAACAATATCCCAATCACCACGTACACCAAAATTGGTTACAGCAGGATAATTGCTTGAGATGGTACGACCTGCAATGATGAGATTACCTGTAGGATCAACAATCATGCTATGCGGTTGTTCATTCTTACTACCCCCAATATATGTTGCATAAACCCGGTTAGATCCGTTGGAAGTAAGCTTAATGATCGCTATGTCGTAGCCAGTACTATTTGAGCCTTCAGCCATACCCCCGCCAAATACAGTTTGAAATGCACCGGTAGAAACAGGATATCCATTAGCAAAAGCTATACCCCCGGCATAAAAACTACCATCAGCTCCATAGGTTGCAGTAAATCCCCAATTATCGGCAGTACTACCCGTAAAGGAAGCAAATACAACAGTAGGATCAATAACCAAAGTAGTAGTAGGATCATAGCCGGTTATGTTGAACCGCACAAGGTTTCCTTTAATGTCGTAGCGAACATCCACCTCCTTCCTCTTTGCTTCCACAACCTGGTATGAGTATGGATACAATTCCTTCACTTCTCCTACAGAGGTCCCTATTAAAAGTTCTTTATTTTTTACAGATAATTTATTAACTCCATCATATCGCATGGCGATTGCGGAAGGGTTGGCACCCGGATGAACTATAAGATCATATTTAAGTCTTCCTGCCCCATCACTATAATACCTCAGATCAATTTTTGGATATACATCTTTATAAGTGATTCCCTTATAGAGCTTACAATCAGAAGCCCATACAGACGGATCATTGCCGATGAAATAATTATTAACTCCTTGCAATTGCTTATCAGGAATTCCTTTACTAAAATTGGCACCTTCAAATTTTACTTTATATGCATGTGAGCGCATAATCAGCTTTTCATCAACAGGCAAAATTTTAGCTGCAACCGCTGTCCCGGATTTTGCGAGCTCCTTAATAGAATGGCCGTGCATTACTGATCCAATCGCTTTCACATCATCGTCATTATGCATCAACACGGTAAAGCCATTATCCTCAATAAAAAAGGCACCTGCGCCAGCCCTGGTTTGAAACTGGATATTTTTACCCCACTGGCCTTTATTCTCAACGAATTCTATTTGAGCTGAAGCCTGTGAAAATAATAATATCAGTATGATTGTGGAGAATATAGAAAGCGGAGATCTGCTGGAGCTCAATGAAATTATTTTTACAATGTACTTATTATACCCCAAAAAGTCAATCTTGATTGATGGTTTCAATAGAGATGGTTTTTCAACAACTAATTTACGCACTCAACTGATAAAAAGATTGTTAATAGATCAAATAGCCGTTTACGTCGTTATCTACTTTAACAAATCAGCTTAGTAATGTTACAAGCCAAACTTGGTTTATACAGCTATTCTATGAAATTTTACTCCAGGCTGTTTTTCCTTTTACTGTCCTGAGATAATTACTAAGTGGCAAATTATCTGCCGAATTTATTTCAGGATCCTCAGCCAATATTTTTATAGCTACTTCTCTTGCCTGTTCTAAAATGTCGCGGTCAGAAATAATATTAGCGAGTTTAAAATTAAGCTCACCACTCTGTCTCGTTCCTTCAATATCTCCCGGGCCACGGATAGCAAGATCTTTTTCTGCAATTTTAAACCCATCATTTGTCTCTACCATAATCTTCAATCGCTCTTTTGACTCTCCTGATATTTTGCTTCCTGTGAGCAGGATGCAGAAACTTTTTTCTGCTCCCCTCCCCACTCTTCCCCTCAGTTGGTGAAGTTGAGGCAAACCAAATTTTTCAGCACTTTCAATCACCATCACAGTTGCATTTGGCACATTTACGCCGACTTCAATTACCGTTGTTGAAACCATAATCTGTGTATCTCCTGAAACAAAGCGTTGCATATTAACGGCTTTTTGTACTGCAGGTTGCCGGCCATGAACCATGCTGATATAAAACTCAGGTTCAGGAAAAAAAGCTTTTACTTCTTCAAAACCTTTCATCAGGTTCTCATAATCCATTTTGCTGGATTCTTCAATCAGGGGATAGATAATATATACCTGTCTTCCTTTCTTAATCTCTGTCCTGATAAAATCCATTACCTGTGGTCTTGCATTTTCAAAACGATGAACTGTTGTAATTGGTATGCGGCCAGGCGGCATTTCATCCATTATGCTATAATCAAGATCGCCATATGCAGTTAATGCCAGGGTTCTTGGTATTGGTGTAGCGGTCATAACCAGGATGTGTGGGTTCACCTCATTTTTTTTCCAAAGCCTTGCTCTTTGTTCTACACCAAAACGATGCTGTTCATCTACAATCGCCAGTCCCAGGTTTTTAAATTGTACTTTATCTTCAATTACCGCATGTGTTCCGATCAGGATATGCAAGGATCCATCTTCTGTCATCCGCAATGCTTCTTTTCGTTCTTTCATTCCTGATGAACCGGTAAGTATTTTTACACAAACCGGCATATCCTTCAATAAATCGGTAATTCCCATGAAATGCTGGCGGGCGAGGATCTCCGTTGGTGCCATCAAACAGCTCTGAAAACCATTATCAGCCGCTATCAGCATACTCAACAAGGCTACCATTGTTTTGCCACTTCCCACGTCTCCTTGTAAGAGCCGGTTCATTTGTCTCCCGCTGCCTGTATCTTTCCTGATTTCTTTTAGTACTTTTTTTTGTGCTCCCGTGAGAGAAAATGGTAAATAATTTTTGTAAAAATTATTGAACAGTTCACCCACAGTGCCAAACAACTGGCCCTTTGAAAACCTATGACGTTGTAGCCTCACGAGGCCTAGCCTTAGCTGAGCCAGGAAGAGCTCTTCAAATTTTAACCTCATAACGGCTGCTTCATACCCTTTTTGATCAGAGGGAAAATGTACCTGTACA
>JBKJPO010000162.1:0-4181 GCA_046595095.1 Chitinophagaceae bacterium | reverse complement strand
GCATCATTACAAACGGTTACCTGTGGAAAAGTACGAAGCATGACTTCCGTGATATTTATACTTCCTTACTTAAACGCTGGTTATGCCAGGATGATTTAAGTATAACTGAAATCATGCTTCGTACTTTTCCACAGGTAACCGTTTGTAATGATGCTGAATGCCAGCCTGGTCCTCGTGCAGAAAAAGAAGAATCCTTAGTACGTAACTACCCTAACCCGGTCGAGGGTCAAACAACGGTAGAATTCAAAACTGAAGGAGGGCATACACTTCTACAACTCATCGGTCCAAATGGTCGTATCATTTCAACTATACTTGAAAAAACTTACGACCGGCCAACTACCGCAACCACAAAGGTTAACCTAACTGGAATGCAGAGGGGCATGTATTATCTCAGGTTCCAGAATGGTTCTAAAACCCAGATGAGACCGATAGTGAAAATAAATTAGTATTTTTCTGAACCATTTAGAAGTATAAAGCAGTTTAGCAACTTTTATATTGGATCTGAATACCCACGTCTTACTCCTCCACAAGGTGTTTTAAAAAGTCATGTTGTGACTTAGTAGTTCAATCAAAATTTCAATAAAGATAGGTATCGCTTAAAAGCAAAAACAATGCAGGTCTTAGAGCCCGGCAATAAACTCAGAAAATATTCTAATTACATTGCCCCAGCGCCCAGTAGATAATTAAAAATACCAGGATGGTACTGATGCATCCTCCCCCAAGTTTTTTTGCGCCATAGCCTGCTATTAAAGCCCTAAAAAAATTATTCATTAGATGATTTTAAATTCATATCAATAAAAATTGTGCCAATGATGAAGTAATACAAAAAGGGTAGATGATTATTTTTGCAAACCTGGTAAATGTATTGTGAATATCATATTTTAGTTATGGGTTTTTAAAAATTTCCGTCTTAATTTTCCGCCTCCATTTTATTATTTTGCCGTTCATTTAATTTCTGAAGAAGCCTGACAGCAGTACTATCTCCGAGTATAATTGCTTCCATTAGCAATGCAGCTCCTTTTTTTATATTCCTGCGAAACTCACAACGATAATATCCCTGGCTCTTTAAAGCATCAGCATCATCGGCATAAGAATATAAATATCCAAGGGTTCGTTTTGCAGCGGGATAATTTTTGTGGCTTGCCTCTATCAGAAAATTAAATGCCTCGCGGCAGTTGCTGAATCCATAATGCTTTAGAGATAAATCTCCATACTTATACATTGCTTCAGCAATCTCCCTTCCTGCCAGGCTTTTATAAATCACCAGTGCCTTCCCGATACTGTCTTTTCTTAAATATTCATCAGCATTTCGCAATTGAACAATAACCCCCGGATCTTCTGTTTTAGTTGGTACTGTCATTGAATCGTTTTGCAATTTTGTATCAGAACTCCGCATAGGTTTTTGCTTATTATCTCCGAACAAACTGTAGGCTAATACTGCTAATGCAATTACTACCGCGATAGTCGATCCTATATTCTGTTTTGAAAACAATGCCCCCTGTTTATTTGCAGTATGAGTATTACCATTGCCGGTAATTAACTTCTTTTCTCCATTGATTTCGTAACGCAGGAGCAGTTTATGCAATTGCTCCTTCTCCCTTATTAACCGGTCATTTTCTTCGCGCAACCTTGCGAGTTGCTCTGAGTTCCATTCAGCATTCTCCGGGCTCATAATCCGGTTATGCTGGATAAATTCATAGACTTCCATCCCGTTAGCAAACCGATTTACCGGATCTTTTTCCAGGCATTTATAAATCATACTCACAAACCATTGCGGAACTTCCAACTCACGGCGTTTTTTCTCCTCAGACCAGGAAGAAGGCATGGAATTTTTTCTTAGAGCAAGAAGATCCGGCGGTGGCATTTCCATATGCGCCACCATCACGGCATTGCGGGCGGTCTCACCATTATCCTTTAATGGAAAAGGTACAGAGCCTGCCAGCAATTCATACATGATAACTCCAAAACTATAAATATCAGTTTCAAACAGCATTTGGCCAGTGTTCTGTTCAGGTGCCATAAATTCAATTGCACCTGCGTGCCGCAGACTCGTTCTTCGCTGTTCATCAGACATTACAGATAGTCCAAAATCAAGCAGAATGTAATTACCCGAATGCACACTGAATTTTACATTATTACTTTTGATGTCGCCGTGTCGTACGCCAACATTGTGGCAATGTGACAGCGCATGGGCAAGCTGCTCCCCCACTTTCAATGTTTCTTTAATGGCAAACACAGGGTCGTGCGGAGCGTGTAATAATTCTGCGAGGTCATCGCCCTCTATATATTCCATTTCAATGAATGGAAGATTACCTGAATCAGTGATGCCCGAATTTAAAATAGTTACCACATTCGGGTTCGGATGCTCATTTACTTTTTTTAGCTTCTCAACTTCATTCTGAAAAGAAATAAAATTTTTATCATCGGCAGTCTCACTGTATATCGGGGTAGGAAGTATTTTTATCGCTGTAAATATTTCCCCCATCCTTTTCCCTTTATATACAGAACCCTGTCCGCCACTCTTTAAAGCGCCAAGGTTTTCAACCCCTTCAGTTATAGTAAATATTCTTGCCACCGGTATTCTTTTTCTTTTTTATATAATGATTAATCACTTCATATTTTATCAATCATCCACTTTCTTCAGGTCTTTCTTTGACAACCAGCCTTTGCTCGTTTGTCCCTGGCTGTTAGTGAACTCAACATAAATATATCCATCCTGGTCATCGATGGAATTGAGCACCACACCATTCGACTGGGTAATGAACGCACTGCGTCTTGTACGTTCATCCGGTGCATCATGAAGATGGGCAATTGAGCTCACACTATATTTCCCCGAACCTTTAGCTCCGGTAGAGGGAAGTTGAATGGAACTGTTTTCATCCTGGGCGTTATTGTCTTCTGTCTGCACATCATTTGAATCAATATTTTTTGAAGTCTCAGTATTTATTGGTAAATCCGAACCATCACCCTCAGTTTTTTCAGATTGAATAGGCCGCTCCAGGTTATTATCCTTGACTCTTACCGTAAAACTATCTCTCTTCACCAATGAATCAATATTTCCCTGCTCTAATTTGGTGCTCATAGATGGGGAACGCTTACTCTTCCAGATGTTGTAGCCTGCATAGCCAGCAAGTGCAAGTGATAAGATCAACAGGGTAATGAAAGAAGACATAGAAACGCTCCGTGAAGTTTTATGAGGATATGATCCATCCCCTGTTCTTAGCTTTGCTAATTCCTCATCCTTTGCGTTTATGATAGACCGTAACATGCCGAGTTCCTTTAACTGCTGCTCTGCCTGCTGACGGTAAAGTGCAACTTGCTTCGGCAAGTCTGTGGAATTTTTGACAGTGCCCGAATTGAAAGTCGGAGCGCTTAGTCCTTTTATTGCATCTGCATTGGAAACCGGGCTCTGCATCATGATGAATTGATGAAGGTTATTTCCATTATTATAGCGATCGTTAGCTTTTTTCTGCAGGCATTTATACGTCATATCTATCAGCCATGAAGGCACGTTCATCTCGTTGGCTTTTTTTTCTTCAGTCCACCCAGCGGGAAGTGCAAGCCGGCGGAGTGATAGAAGATCCGGAGCGGGAATTTCCATATGAGCTACCATCACATTATTCCTCGAAGTCTCTCCACCATCCTTTAAGGGGAAAGGCACTGTACCTGCAAGTAGTTCGAATATGATCACTCCAAAGCTATAGACATCGGTTTCAAAAAGCATCTGGCCATCATTTTGTTCAGGTGCCATAAATTCGATTGCACCTGCATGCCGAAAGCTGGTCCGGCGTTGTTCATCAGACATTACTGAAAGTCCAAAATCCAACAGGATATAATTTCCTGTATGCATATTGAACTTTACATTATTGCTTTTGATATCTCCATGCTTAACATCTGCAGTGTGGCAATGAGCCAGTGCATTTGAAAGCTGTTCTGCAACTTTAATCGTCTCTTTTATTGTGAATACAGCTTCATGAGGTGGCTTGAGTAATTCTCCAAGGTCCGGTCCTTCAATATATTCCATTTCTATAAATGGGAAATTACCCGAATCGGTAATTCCAGAATCGAGAATTGTTACAACATTTGGATTTGGATGCTCATTTACTTTTTTTAGCTTTTGAACTTCATTCTGGAAAGAAATAAAATTCTTATCATCGGCACTCTCGCTGTAAATAGGCGTT
>JBKJPO010000531.1:0-3037 GCA_046595095.1 Chitinophagaceae bacterium | reverse complement strand
GCTAACATTGATCTCACAAAGTGTATATTTTCCGGGAGCGAGGGGATTATTTATTTTATTGATAAAAAAATCAGCATCCCAAATAACCGGCATCATTTGTTCAGTTATAGATAATTTATTCCGTAATTGAGGAACTCATATGCTTTCCATTATTTCTTTTAAGTCATTAAAGAGGCCACAGTTTTAGCAGTTGCCCTCACCTGTTTACATAATCTTTTACAGATGTCAATTGCAATGGAAAAGCATCAATAGTCTTATCCATATTAATTTCACTTCCGTTCGCAACGCCTAACATCAGTGCTGCAAAGGATTCACTTAAAGGGTCTTGAGCTCCGGATTTTTGTGCCCTTAAAACTTCCTCAGGGACAAATTGAAGTTCAAATTTTTTCCCCTGGCTTGTCTCGAAAATATCCACTACTTCAAGGGGACTTAATGCTTCTGGTCCACCGATCTCAATAATTTTATTTTTAGACACAAGGTTATTCAATGAGGCAACAACAAATGAGGCAACATCTTTTATAGATATCCATGATATTTTATTCTTTCCTTCCCCGTAGATCGTCGCTTTCGCATTGGGAAAATCGAAGCCCAGGGCAGGGCTTAACCAGACCTCCATAAAATAAGTGGGTTGCAAAATAGTATAATTCAAACCACTTTCAGTAAGATGTTTTTCCACTTTGCGTTTAGCTGTTTGCAGAGGAAATTGCCCCGGCATGGAACAAAATGAAACATAGACAAATTGATTAATTCCTGCACTGACAGCAACATCAATTAAATTATTTTGGCCCTCGTCATCCACTGTTTGAATGGAATCGGCTTCTTGCCGTGATCGGGTTGAAGAAACGGTGGAAATAATGGCTGAAACTCTATCTAAAGCATTTTGCAATGAGGCTCTATCTTTAAGGTCTCCTTCAATGATTTCTACACCTAGTTCTTTTAATTGAGCCACCTTATTTGGATCTGACGTGGTACGTACCAAGCCTTTTACCTTTTTATTTTTCTCTATTAATTGACGGCAAATTTCGAAGCCTAAAAATCCGGTAGCTCCTGCTACAAGAACTGTTGAAGAATTGTTTGATTTGTTCATGTTGTTTGATTTGATTAAAGTTAGTTAAGTTGCTTATTTTGTCCTTGCCAAATATTCGGAATTTCAAATTTGCCTGCTGGTAACGCGAGAAGATTAAAGAATCTTTTCTCAATATTATTCCTCCGCTTAACAACAGTAAAAAAGTCGTTTTCATTTTTTTGAAACCAATTCCAAAAGTCGCTGTAAGATTTTATGGGTTCGATCTTCGTTCCAAATATTTTTTTAAAAAACTCATTTTTGTATAATTGTTTCTTCCTGGTTGAATGTCTTAGAACCCGCCCTCAAAATTACCTTGACGATATTCCTTTTCAAATACAATTTATACAAAAAAAGAATGTTATTTAGTTTAACTTAACCCTACAAACCTGGATTATGAATACGTTTAAAAATTACATTGCTACTTTTATTGTCTTTTTATTTTTTCCTTTAGCCATGCTGGCGCAACCAGCCAATGATGATGCCTGTAACGCCATTCAGATAGCCGTTCAAAATACCGGTTGCGAGCCAACTACGACGTACAACTATACCGGGGCTACCCCAAGTAGCTGGGGCGGTTGTATTAACGGTACACAGGATCCGGATGTTTGGTACAAATTAATTGTGCCTTCTAACGGGCAGTTTACTTTCAAAATGGATCACAGTGTTGGAAATTTCGACTTTATTATTGCATCTTTTTATTACGGAAATTGCGGCAGCCTAACACCGTTCCAGAGTAATAATGGCATAATCTGTTTTTTTTCCCTTCCATTTACAGGCACCGCCACCAATCTCACCCCGGGTTCAACCGTCTACTTTCGTGTTTACCGGCCTAATAACGGTGGTGCTTCCGGTACATTTCGGATGTGCCTTAGCAATAATAATGGGCTCTCCGACGAACCTTGTAGCGCGGGATTTATAGATCTGGAAACTGCCGATCCGCTTGGTCAGACCTGCCTGCCTACCCGCACCTACAGCTATACCGGCGCTAGTCTTACTCCGGCTATCCCTAATCCCAGCTGCCAAAATGCAAACTTTGCGGATATACGCGATGTATGGTTTAAGATCAGGGTACCACAATCGGGGAAGCTCACTCTCAATACATCTGCGCAGCAATCAACCGTCCTTACTGTTTATACGGCCACTGCCTGTAATGGCAGTTTTACGCAGGTAGCCTGTACCGTTACCCCGCCACTAAATTTTAATGGTACACCAGGCGAAGAATTATATGTAAGGGTACACAAATGGACAGGAGCCCCGGTACCTAATGCCAGTGTGACTCTATGTGCCGCAGCCAGGAATGATTTCGCAACTGTAAATAATTCAGTAGGCCGGGTTGGTATTGCCATTGATACTCCTTTTGCCAAATTAGATGTGTTAGGCGATGGTATTTTTAGAGATAAGCTTACCGTGGCCTCCGATCTCGAAACCCGTGGCAATTTAATCGTACGAGGTAATATTATTAACCGCACCGCCAATACTAGTCTAACGGGACAGCTTACCCTGGACAGCCTCGCATTTCCAAACCGTTTGGGCAACAAACTTTCGATATGGGGAGGTTTTACAGGCAATCATTATGGACTTGGGTTGCAAAACTCCACTTTACAAATGTTTACCGATGCCTCCGGTGCCAATATTGTATTCGGTTGGGGTAGCAGCAACAATTTTACGGAAAGGGCACGCATCATAAACCAGGGAGAATATGGAATGAGTATTAAAGGAAGAGTGCAGTTATTAACCGGGGTATATTCTGCAGGATTATGGCTCACAAATGCGGCGAATGATGCAAATGTCTCCTTCATAGGTTTGCAAAGTGACAACCAGGTTGGATTTTATGGGCCTGGTGGAGCCGGTTGGGGATTGACCATGAACAACACTACTGCCAATGTAGGCATTGGACTTAATGGCGGAAATGCCACACGCCCGCTTTCTTTTCCGGCGACATTAGGAGAAAAAATATTGCTTTATCCGGGA
>JBKJPO010000434.1:0-8886 GCA_046595095.1 Chitinophagaceae bacterium | reverse complement strand
TTAATTCGTTGTTTATTTCAGAGAAATTATTGACAAAGTTTAAAGGATTTTGAATTTCATGTGCAATGCCTGCGGTTAGCTCTCCAAGGGAAGCCATTTTCTCTGATTGTATGAGTTGTGCCTGTGTTGATTTTAGTTCTAGCAAGGTCTTTTCCACTTTTTGTTTTTGGCTTTCTAATAAAACATTTGCTTTTTGCTTTTGCTTGTTGTTTCTGTATAATATAAAGGCAATAACCAGCAATCCTGCAAATGCTGCCAGAGTTACATACCATCTCAAGCGGTTTTGATAAGATATTTTTGCATCTTCCAATTCTTTTTGTCTTGACTGTTCCTGTGAAATTTGGTTTTGTATCGCTTCAACGGTACTTACGCCATACAGGCGTTCCTTGATGGAATCTGCAATTTTTAGATACGCAAGCGCCAGCGTTGGTTGCGTGGAATCGTATATTTGCGCAAGTGCGCCGGCAGCTTTCATAAATTCTTTTTTAAAGGAAGCTTTTTGCCCGAATTCGAAGCCCTTCTTTGCAAAATAAACAGCCGAGTCGAAGTTCTTAAATTTGAGGTACATCTCCATAAGTCCATTGCAGGCTACGGCTGCGTCACCGAAATCATTTATTGCCAGGCTCGAATCATAACATTTATGGTAGAAAACATCTGCTGCGGTATTATTGCCCATTTTTAAGTAGATGCTTCCGAGTGTTCCGTAAAATTCTGTTTTTATTACATCAACAGTATCCTTTGGCATGGTAATATGTACTTTAGCCGAGTCAAGTTTATTAAGCCGCTCAAAGGCGTCTGCTAAAAAAATATGGTCAATCTGAGACGCGCCCATCAACCGCATTCCGTCATCTATAATCAATGCTTTCCTATCATACTCCACAGCTTTCGGGTAGTTCTCTAATTCAAAATACACGGCACCCAACCGCCTATAGCTTCTGGCAATATCGTTTTTTAAATCATGCTCCTGTGCAATAGTCAATGATTTGTAAAGAACATCAAGCGCTTCTACAAATTTTCCTTGCTGGCGCAATATGCCGCTCAATCCTGACAGCGCCCTGGATATATAATGTGGGTAACCGGAATTTTCTGCCAGTTGAAGCGATGCCTTTCCATATTTTAAAGAAGAGTCTGTATTAATGCCTTCATAATTTAAGCCCAACTTACCCGATAGCAAACTTCTTGTAGTGTCGTTTGCGGCAGTTGCCAGTTTCTTTTTATTATTTACAATTTCTTCGGCTTCGCCTCGCGCCGCTTGTTGGCTGCGTTGGGCCTGTAATGCAGAACAGGTAATTATTAAAATAACAATAACCAGGCATCGCTTCATTTTCAACATAATTATGCAGTAAGTTGAATTATAAATGTTGTTCCTTCCCCTTCCTTCGACTCGACTTTCAATTCTCCGCCATGCGCTTTGATAATATCATAGCTTAAACTCAAACCTAATCCCGTTCCTTGCCCTGTTGGCTTTGTTGTGAAGAACGGTTGAAATATTTTGTCAACGAAGTTTTGTGGAATGCCATTACCATTGTCCTCCACCGTTAGTATTACCTTATCCCCTGTTTTTTTTGTACTTACTGAAATCGTTGGGTTGTATCCATCCGGCTTTTGTTTCTTCTTTTCATTCACTGCGTAAAATGCATTATTATATAAATTTAACAGCACTCTTCCAATATCTTGCGGTACGATATTTATTTTCCCAATCGATTCATCAAAATCTGTTTTAAAATCTGAGTTGAAATTTTTATCTTTTGCTCTTAACCCATGAAAAGCTAATCGTAAATATTCGTCACACAAGGCATTGATGTCTGTTGGTTCTTTTTGTCCTGAACTTTTTTGCGAATGTTGCAACATTCCTTTTACGATAGCATCTGCTCGCTTGCCATGGTGATTTATTTTTTCTAAATTTTGTTCTATGTCGTTTGCAATTGAAATTGCTCCCTCTTTATTTCCATCTTGCAATTCTTGTTTCATTTCTCCGATTAACTCGTTGTTTATTTCAGAGAAATTATTGACAAAGTTTAAAGGATTCTGAATTTCATGTGCAATGCCAGCGGTGAGTTCGCCAAGGCTTGCCATTTTTTCAGATTGGATGAGTTGCTTTTGTGTGGCCTGTAATTCACTCAATGTCTTCTCCAGTTTTTCTTTTTCTTTTTTCAGTTTTACTGACTGGTCTTCTTTCACCTGAAGGTCAAGAAAACGGGTATAGGTCTGTTGAAATACTTTTCCAAAACGCATAAGCGTATTATTCTCTTCATCTGAATAAGGAATACCTGAAAAATTCTCAATGTAAAGGCCAACATTCTCCAACAATACAGTTGATCCTGCAAGGCCAGGGCAACTAAAATAAAATTCCATGGCTTCCTCCGATATTCCAGGGACATACTCAAAAAGCATTTGATAAAATCTGTTTTTTTCTTCGAAAGTCAGGTGGGTGGCAAAGAAATCCGTTCCTTTTTCTTTTGCTTCAATGAAACTATTCCAATGCGCAGAATCAAAATAAGGAATGGTTACCTGGGAGGGAACCTCGTGCTTGTCAGCCAGCCAGATATGCATATCATCCCTTGCTTTATAATCCATAATAAACCCAGTATGCTCAATATGGATATTTAAGTGAACGAATTGTTCATATACAACCTGGATTACTTCTTTGAGCTCTTCACTTTTTTGCATGCCCATGGAGCGGCTTCTCACTCTTTCCAAGGCAGCTTCTATCTGTGCTTTTCTCGCCTGTGCTTCTGCTTTTACCACATCATCATAACGGGTATAAGTCAGATCAATAACATTTGTAAAGCGTTTTAAGACCTGCACTTTGTCGTCAGGCAGCGGCGTTGCTCCCAAAAATTCAAGGAAACCATGGTTCATGGCGGCCTGTGAATAAAAAACCTGTTTTATTTTTTTCCAGGATTCAATAAAATCGATGGGAGCATTTTTAAAATCGGTTTCAACAAATATCCGGTCCCACCAGGTTTTAAGCAACTCCCCGGAATATTCTCCGGAGCGATACTGAACCCCGTTTTCAAAATCATTGAGCAACTCAATCAGCAGCGGGTGGTCTATGTATTGTAGTTTAGTACTGGATGATTGTGCGGAACCAAAGGGGCCGGCACTCCAATAGATCAGATCTTTTGGATTTGTATCATCATATGTAGCAATGCTGCATTCCATCAGGTCGATCCCAAGTTTGTTGAGCTCTTCGAATATGATCTGGATAACTTCTGCCAGCTCTTCGCTTTTTTGCATACCCATTGTTCTGCTTCTCACTCTTTCTAATGCCGTTTCTATCTGTGCTTCCTTTGCTTGTGCTTCGGCTTTTTGCAGGTCGAGGAAACGGGTATAGGTTTGATTGAATACCTTTCCGAAACGTTTGAAAATATCATGAGTTTCAGGGTGATGTTCGTGCAGATGAAAGGATAAATAACCCTGGCTAAAAAAAGCGAAATGATATACCATCGTTTCCGGAAAAGAATAACCGGTTTCCCTCAGTTTTTTTATAACATCTCCAATGCCTGGCAGTGTTAGTAAATAATCGAAATGTTTTTTTAAGTTTTTGCCACCCACTTCTTTTACCAAAAAAGTCTCGCCTTTTTTCATCGCTTCGTATACCTGCTTATAAATTGCACTTTCTGTATGTGGCAATTTAAACGGGCTTTGTAATCCCCCTTCAGCTGAACTCATCCACACTGTGGCTGCTTTCTCATCTTTGTTCCAGATATTAAAACCGCAACTTCCTGTCTGCACACCCAATGCTTTCATTTGCTGAAATAATAATATTGCAGCAACCTGTAGTTCATCGCTTTTTTGCATGGCCATTGTTCTTGCACGAACTCTTTCCAAGGCTAATTCTATTTGTGCTTCTCTTGCCTGCGCTTCTGCTTGTTTTAAATCATTGAACCGTGTATAGGTAAGATCAAAAACTTTTGCAAAGCGAAGTAGTATATCAAAATGTTCGTCTGGCAATGGTTCAAGACCTGCTAATGTGAGACAACCGAAATTATTGAAGGATGAAGACAAGCAGACTTTTTCCGGAGCTCTCATGCCTGCAATTACAAAATCTGGCAATTGTGATAATTCTGTTTCAGAAAACAAAAAATCATCTGTTAAAATCTTATTGTCACCTTCCAGGATATATTGCCACTTTAAAGTTCGCGCATTCCATCCAGCGATGTATGAATTGAAAAATGGAAGGTCTGCATATTTAACTAAAAAGTTCATCGGCATAACCGGAGCTTCTGAATTAGCCATCCACCAACGAACCCCTTTTTCTTTTCCTTCGTAAATTAAAATAACACATCTGGTGAGTACTATGTCTAGTTTAGTAAGTTCAGTAAATACGGTTCCGATCAGTGCATTCAATTCTTCGGAAGTCTGCATGGCCATAGCTCTTGAGCGAACCCTTTCCAATGCTACTTCAATTTGTGCTTCTCTTGCCTGCGCTTCTGCTTTTTGTAAGTCGAGAAAACGGGTATAAGTTTGTTCAAATACTTTGGTGAACCGCATCACTAGTTCTTCATGCTTGGCGGTTAATCTTTGTCCGCCAATGTGAAATAAATATCCTTTTGTAAAATTGAAAGTGTAGAGCACAGCTTTTTTTGGGGACATTGCCAAAAATGCTTCTACTGAAAAAGGACTATCAATACTATTATCTATAAAAAACTGTAAGATATATTCACCGATATAAGTTTGATGTTTCAACGTAGCTTCCTCATCCAATTCAATCACATTAAAAGGTTCCTGCTTTTTCCAACTTGACAAAATGGACCGCATCACTTCAGTTTCCGTGTGAGGAAATACAAATGGAAACGGAGGAATTTTACCATCTACAGGATTTGGGCTAAAATAGGAACCATACTTTTCTTCATCGTCAACAAAGGCATAAGAAACATTCATGCTGCTAATTCCCAGGGCAGACAATTCCTTTTGTACAAGTTCTGCAGCATCGAGCAATTCGTCTGTTTTATGCATGGCCATGGCCTTGCTCCGTACTCTTTCCAGTGCTGCTTCTATCTGCGCTTCCCTAAGTTGTTCCTCCGAATTTCTTAAATCTTCAAAACGTTTGTACGCCAGGTCAAATGCAGCACCCATTTTGATGAGTATCGATTCGATTTCCGCCGTAGGGGGTTCTAACAGATCAATACACATTCTGCCATTGGTTAATTGAACCGACGGATGATATAGTTTTTTTAGCTGTGCAGTTTTCACAAATTGATCTGCTTCGTCAGCCTCCTTCTTTTTACCATGATCCCTAAGCCATTGAAATGTTCGTTGCAAATCCTCCTCATTCTGTATTACGAGGAAGTAATGTTCTGTATTGCTAAAAATTCTTCTGATGTATAAGCCAGGATCAGTTTCTTCCAGTCGAAAACTAACATCAAGCGGAAGATGAAGCTTTTCTTCTGTAAGTTCTATGGAGGAAAGGTCCCACATCCTGTAATGTCCATTTGCTTCTTTTAGAAATATAGTGGAAGCAGCGACACCGGGAATATCAAGACCCATCACTTCTTCTTTCAGCTTGAATACAACTTCCAGAATTTCTTCGGACCGGTACATTGCTAAAGCCTTTGCCCTTACCCTTTCCACTGCCAGATTTATTTGAGCTTCTCTTGCCTGCGCTTCTGCTTTTTGGAGGTCAAGGTAACGGGTATAAGCCTGGTCAAAAACCTTTGCAAAACGTTTAAAGATTTGCTCATCTGCATAATGTTCCAAAGTAATAATCAGAAGGTATCCTTGTGAGAAATAAGCCGCATGCCATTTTTGCCAGTTGGGAAATGGCAAACCTGATGCAATTAAATTTTCTAACACGGATTCCATGGAAGGAAGCGTCATCAAATAATCATAATGTGCTTTCAATTCCTTGCCACCTCTCGCTTCTATATATAATTCCTCTTTGTTTTTCCAGCCTTCGTACATGCTTTTGTGTACAGGTTCTTCATTATTTGGAATATATATAGTTCTGGCTATGCCTCCTCCTAATGCCATCCTAAATTCATCAACTGTATTGTTCTCTTCGCATAATGCAATACCACAAGTAAGGAGATTACCGCCCAATTGTCGTAATTGCTCAAAGAGCACATTAGCCACATCATTCAGCTCAGTACTTTGATGCATAGCCATACTTCTGCTACGCACTCTTTCTAATGCTGATTCAATATTCGCTTCTCTTGCTTGTGCTTCTGCTTTTTGTAAATCAAGAAAACGGGTATAGGTTTGGTCAAATACCTGGGCAAACCTTTCGAGTAATTGAATAGTTTCATGCGGGTGTGGTTCAGTTACAGAAAAGGTGAGCACCCCTTTAGAAAAGAAAGCAATATGAATGACCCAGCGTTCTTCTTTGTATTCAATATTTGATAGCTTTTTTCTGTATGCATTATACTTCCGGAGATCTTTACCGGCAATATCAATGACCAGAGATTTCTTTTGTTCCTTCCATGCAGCATGGATTTTTTTTATTACAACAGGTTCATCCAGGTCAATTCTTACAGGTTCTTTCCATGGTGAACCATATAATGTTGAATATAATTCCATGATGTTCTCACCCTCTTTAAAAATTCCAATGGAAATTTGCTCGCTGGTCTCTCCTAAACCCCGAAATTGCTGAAAAAGGACAAAAGAAGTTTCAGCCAACTCCTCACTCTTCTGCATGGCCATCGTTCTTGAACGGACTTTTTCCAATGCATTTTCAATTTGCGCCTCCCGTGCCTGTGCTTCGGCTTTTTGCAAATCAAGAAAACGGGTATAGGTTCTTTCAAATTCAATGGTTAAGCGAAGAAGAATTTTCTTTTCATCATTTGTAAGCAGCCTTCGGATATTGATCCCGAAACAACCATATTTCATAAAAGCTTCGATATAATACAATCCCTCCGGATAAAATTCAGGTTTTTGTTTTTTAGCATCACCCATTATTCCGCTCCAGATATCAAAATAGTTTTTGACCTCGGTAGCTGCTACCGGGTAAACATGAACCGGTTCACCGCTTCCCCATGCGATAAAGCATTCTGCTGTATAGGGCTCAGTTCTGTCGAGATCGTAGGTTGCGGATTTACTTTGTAAAACATTGGATCCATTTTGTTCTTCATTCCAGGTAGCCCAGAATAAATGTTTTTCTCTCTCCACATCAGGTAACCACACATAAGAAAATTCTGACTGGATTCCAAGCAACAACAGTTGCTCGTGGAAGATCCTTGAGGTGATATCCAGTTCACTGGAGTGTTGCATCAGCATACTTTGAGTACGGGTACGTTCGAGTGCAGTTTCAATCTGTGCTTCTCTTGCCTGTGCTTCGGCCTGTTGAATGTCAATGAATCTTCTGTATGCCAATTCAAAAACATTACGAAAACGTTTGAACACTGCTAATTCATTTTCATTCAATGGGGCATAAGTAGAAATGCCCAAAGCACCGGGACCGATGGAGTAGAAATAATAATGTAAAGACTTTACATCAGACAAATGGGGGTCAACAAACTGGTTAGCCGTTTCCTGGTATTCAATCCATTTTTTGAGTTTAGCTCCTTTGAAATCTGTGGTGAAAAATGCTTCGGGGTCGTGCTGCATTTGGTTTACAAATGCCTTTACATCGGGTTGAAGATTGTACTCAACTTCTGTAATGACCGTATGATCAAACAAAGTGAAATATTCATAGTTGAGGTAAATCCCTTTTGATTCATAAAAAATGGCAGTTTGCAAATTGCGTATTTCTTTAACCTGTAGCAATTGCAGTTGATCTGAAATAATGCGGCATACATCCAGCATATCAGCAGGCTGCTTCATGCCCATGGCTACTGCTCTTACTTTTTCAAGCGAAGTTTCGATTTCCAGTTCCCGGTTTTTATTTTCTAATTCAATAGTCCGTCTTTTTACTGCATCACGGAGTTCGAGGTTTTCTTTTGTCATTGTTTCAAATGCAATACTTTCTCCTTCCTCTGTCCTGCTATCCGGTACAGAGCCGTGCTGGTGAATAAATTTCCAACACTTTTCTTTTTTTTGCAATAGCGATGACAACCTTACCTTGGAGTAGAAAGCCCATTCGTTATCAATCAACACATACAGATCCATCTGTTCGTTGATAAGAATAAAATCATCCAGCGGCACAAGGTTTATATTCCTGTTCCTGAAATCCATTTTCCCTGCAACCTCGTCGGCAGTTGAAATGAAAAAATTTGTGACCTCTCTTTTATTGTTATACACTTCACATTCTGTGGAACCGATTATTTTTACATTGTTGTCGAGGAATTCTGTAATCTTTTTCGAATTACCTTTCATATAGCAATCCCAATATTCCATATAAACCTGCCTAACTTCTTTTTCCAGTTTTTTGGTCAATTTCATTTTTTTTGATTGATTAATATGCTAATCATAATTCCGGAAGCTTCACCCTCTTTTGTTTCCACTATTAATTCGTCGCCATGTGCTTTTATAGTATCAACTACCTGTTGTCTGAACTGAGATTAAATTGATTTATTTTGATTAACATGATGGGATATTAAAAGGCATTTCATATTAATCACAGTTTAAACAATGGGTAAATGAAAAATAAAATCGCTTCCTTCCCCCTCTTTTGTCTCAACATTCAATTCTCCGCCATGAGCTTTTACAATATCATAACTCAAGGATAAACCCAATCCTGTTCCCTGACCTGTTGGCTTGGTAGTAAAGAATGGTTGAAATATTTTATCCAATACTTTTTGAGGAATGCCATTTCCATTATCACTCACCTTTATTTCGATCCTGTCATTTATTTTTTTTGTGCTTACTGAAACTGTGGGCTCGTACCCTCTAGGTTGCTGTTTCTTTTTTTCATCCACCACATAAAACGCATTGGTCAATAAATTTAAAATTACCCTACCAATATCCTGAGGAATGACATCTATATTTTGCAATGAAGTATCAAAA
>JBKJPO010000484.1:0-3332 GCA_046595095.1 Chitinophagaceae bacterium | reverse complement strand
CCGAGTTGTCAAATATTTTGCGAAGCAGTATGCAAGTGGAAAAACTCGAAACTGTGCCGCTGCAAAAGGAACTGAATATTGTGAAGGATTACCTGGCGCTCGAGGAAATGCGCTTTGAAGAAAGACTAAAGGTAACGATGCAGATTGATGAAGAGACAATTAACCAGCCCGTACCTCCGATGATGCTTCAAACGCTTGTTGAAAATGCCATAAAACATGGTATCAGCAAACATATTGATGGGGGTCATATAAAGATCATATCAAGTTATTCAGGCAATAGTTATGAATTAACCGTTCAAAATTCTGGTCAACTCAATGGAAATATAAATGGTGACGGCTTCGGTATTCAAAGTACCCAGGACCGACTAAATCTTCTATACCAGGGTAAAGCAAATTTCCAGATCAGGAATATGGATAGCAATACTGTAGAGAGTAAAGTAACGATGCCCCAGGTTAAATCGGATGAATTGCAAAAATTTGCTGTGCAGAGTTTACTTTCATAATTATTTTTACTTGCTTTACTACGGCTAAGGAACTTAGAATTTTTTTAAGAAAAACAAAGGAATATGACATTGCAGAAAGCAATCATTATTGATGATGAACGATTAGCTAGAAATGAGCTGAAAAAATTATTGATGGAATTTCCGGATGTGGAAGTTATCGGCGAAGCAGCCAATGCAAATGAGGGAATTGAAAAAATTGAAAGCCTTGGCCCCGACCTGATTTTTCTCGATATCCAGATGCCAGGCAAAACCGGTTTCGAAATGCTTGCCGAACTAGAGCGGGCGCCCCATGTAATCTTTACCACTGCATATGACGAGTATGCGCTGAAAGCATTCGAAGTAAATGCGCTGGATTACCTGATGAAACCCGTTGAACCCAAGCGTCTTGCCGATGCACTCCTGAAATTGCAACAGGCCGATGAAAAAGAGCAACTGGCGTATTCAACTATGAGTCGTGGTATGCTGAGTGAGCACGACCAGGTATTCGTTAAAGATGGAGAACGCTGCTGGTTTGTTAAACTTGGAGAAGTGCGTTTATTCGAAAGCGTTGGTAACTATGCAAAAGTATTTTTCAGTACAAATAAACCGCTGATCTTAAAATCACTTAATGCGCTCGAAGAAAGACTTGATGAAAAAGTTTTCTTTCGCGCAAACCGGAAGCACATTGTTAATATGCGAATGATCGATAAGATTGAACCCTACTTCAATGGAGGATTACTCCTGGAGTTGATCGGCGGAGAGAAAGTTGAGGTGAGCAGGAGGCAGGCAGTTAAGTTTAAGGAAATGATGAGCCTTTAATCTGGATTAATGATTATAGAATTATATAAAATTTCACATCGCTTTTTCAACTTATAGACTGCTGCTGATGTCTCTGTTTTTCAGAGAACCGCTCTATCAATTCACAAGTACTTTGCTATAAAATATTGTTAGTTCCCTTTAATGACTACTCATGAAAACGACGTTCACGCTTTTAGTATTTTTTGTAATAATTACATTATCGGGCTTTTCACAAGACCTCGACAAAATCATCAATGATGCTGAAGTGTTGCGCATAGAAAAAACACTCTCGGCTGATGATATGCAAGGGCGTAAACCGGGCACCGCAGGTATTAAGAAGGCAGCAACATTTATTGCTGATGAATTTGCCAAAGCAGGCCTTGAGTTTCTCCCGGGAACAAAATCCTATTACCAGGATTTCAATGTATATAAACCTAAAACGCTTTCTACCTCAGCAACGTTTGATGAATCGGTGATTAAACCTGAGCAAATAATTGTGATGAGCGTTGAAGACAGCCTGGCTTTTGATGAGAAAAGTGATTTTGAAGTTGTACAGATTGCCGCAGGAGCAAAACTCTTTCCGGAAGTGATGAAATTAATTAAAGCTCAAAAAAAATATCTTGTAATAATTGATACATCATACCGCACAAACTTTCGCAGACTTACAGGTCTGAGCAGGGAGATGTTTTCTAATACCCCTTCCGTTATATTTGTATTATCCGCAATAAAACCCGGGAAGTATAAGATTGATATCCGGCAGGAAATTACAGAAATAAAATTGAGCAATATTGTGGGCTTCCTGCCTGGCAAGAGCAGGAAAGAAGAACTGGTATTATTTTCCGGACATTATGATCACATCGGAATTGGCAAGCCTAATCCTCAGAAAGATTCAATCTACAATGGGGCTAATGACGACGCGGCGGGAATTACAGCAGTGATTATGTTATCAAAATTTTTCAGCAAACAAAAAATGCACGAACGCAGTATTGTTTTTGTAGCATTCACTGCCGAGGAAAGTGGTGGATTCGGATCCAAATATTTTTCCCAACAGCTTGATCCGGCAAAGACCGTTGCCATGTTTAACATTGAAATGATTGGCACAGAAAGTAAATGGGGAGTCAATTCCGCTTACATTACAGGCTTCGAAAAATCGGATCTCGGTTCGATCCTGCAAAAAAATCTTGAGGGGTCAAAATTTAAATTTTATCCTGATCCTTACCCCGAACAGCAACTTTTCTATCGCTCAGATAATGCAACACTTGCTGCACAGGGCGTTCCTGCACACACCATCAGTACATCTAAAATGGATGCTGAACCTTATTATCATTCGGCTGATGATGAGATTGAAACACTCGATCTGCAAAACATGGCTGAAATAATTAAATCCATTGCGATCAGTTCAGAAAGTATAATTAATGGGAAGGATACGCCTTCGAGAGTGGAGATTGTAAAGTAGAGACTAGCTGAGCCTGTCTGCTATTTTTGACAACACGTTTGGCTACACTTGTCTATAGTTTTAGCAGCCTGTCTTTGGTAACAGGTCGATCTTTTCTTCACCTTTAGCATTTTAATTTCAAGAGACAGGCGCAGGATTAAAAGAGAGCAGCACAGCATTAGAAGGGAGGCGCAGGATTAAAAGAGAGCAGCGCAGCATTTAAAAGATAGGCGCAGCATTAAAAAAGACAGGCGCAGCATTTAAAAAGACAGGCGCAGCCAAGTCTCTACTTTATCGACGAACGAGGCTAGGTACCGAATGTACAGCTGCAGCCATTTCCTTGATCAGGCTTTCATCTTTTTCAATTGCATTACCTACCACAATCACATCAGCTCCGGCTTTGCAATTAAGGTAAGCTTTTTCGGGTTCTGTAATACCACCCCCGATAATAAGAGGAACTTCGATAGTGCCTGCTACTTTTTCAATCATACTCTCTGTAATTGGGCGTTTAGCTCCGCTGCCCGCGTCCATGTAGATCAGGCTCATTCCAAGCATTTCACCTGCCATTGCTGTACACATGGCAATTTCATTTTTATCGGCAGGTACCGGAGCTGCAT
>JBKJPO010000461.1:0-4731 GCA_046595095.1 Chitinophagaceae bacterium | reverse complement strand
AAGCAGGAGCAGATCCAAATAAACATCCACGCAGCACTGACTTTTTAAACAGGTATTGGCCCATTACCCGAGCCGGCATCACCGGTACTCTTACTGCAACAGGTCTATACATTGATCCATCAGATGTAACTGGGGTAGAAGCAGACCTCCGTGGAATATTCTGGAATGGCACCACATGGACGCTTGCTGGAAGCAGTATCGATTATGCTACAAACAGAACAACTTCAAGTGCTGCTACTAATGGTGATCTATATGCAATGAACAGATTTAACCTGCTTAGTGCCAAAGCATTCTTACAAGGCGCATTTAATATCGGGACAGGATTTATGAATGATAATCTAAGAACAGCGCCTCTTCAGATTCCAACAAGTGATCCTTACAGGGTTGCTCCATATAATGCGAATTTTACTCATGTAAATAATACTGTAACTGAAACAATCGCTCCTGCAGTCCTTAATGATTTACTTAATAATAATAATATCGTTGACTGGATCTATATTGAATTGAGGAATACCGTTGGTAACCCTGGCGCAAATGTATTGCAAACAAGAAGTGCACTGGTTCAAAAAGATGGAGATATCGTTGACGTTGACGGTGTGAGTCCGGTTTATTTCAAGAATGTAGATGCGGGAAATTATACTATCGCTGTTCGCCACAGAAACCATCTTGGAATGTCAACTGATCCCGTTTCAAACCTGAGGGCGCTAAGCGAGCAAACTCCGGCGACAACAACAGATTTTTCAACTTTCACACCTGCCCAGATTTATGATAATCCTGGTATAACAGGGGTTTCTTATGATGTAATGAGTGGTAAGAACGTGTTGATTGGTGGAAATGCTAACCACAATACCACGAGCCGTTACCAGGGTGGCGGTAATGACCGGGGAACCATACTGGTTGACCTTGGCAGTGACGAACTTGGTGTATCAATTGCTGGTTACTATCGTTCTGATATTAATATGAACAAGATTGTAAGATACCAGGGTGGTGCTAACGATCGTGGTTTCCTCCTGGCAACAGTTCTTGCGAGTGATGAAATTCTTGTAAAAACGCAGCAGTTACCTCAATAATAATTCAAATAGATATAAATAAATAATTATGAAAAAGCTCTCTCTTATAATACTAATACTAGCTACTACATTTACTTCGTTGGCGCAGGTTGAAAGAGTCCAGGGTACAATATTGGCCGGATCTTCGCCCAATTCAGTAAAAGCTGTGATCAGGCCAGGTGCAACATTTTCAGGTCAATTCACAAATGTGCAATTTACCTTCCAGATTCCAAATACAGTTACGCCAAGACCAACTGTAACAATTAAATCTAATCCGCTTGCTCCTACTTTCATTCCTGCATATTTGCCGGTAGTACTAGGTAATGAAGGTGGTTTTTACACATATTTGTTTGCAACAGTTATCACCGGTGGAGCTGTTTATAATTTCGTTTCAGGTACTGCATTTGATGCATTGGAAGTGGAAATAAATGGCGCAGTAACACCAACTACAGGCCCCGTTAGGTTAGCCCATCTTGCTGATGGTGGTTCGATAGGTCAATATGCTTTTTACATTGAAGTTGGTGGGGTCGATAATACAAATTATACCACCATGTTTTATGGTCCGGGTGCAACTAATGGAGGTTCTTATTCGGCTCTATCTAATATTTCAATATCAAATGTTGTACTTCCACTTCAAATAACAGATTTCAAAGCTACCCGTAGCAATGATAATGGTTTATTGACCTGGACTGTTGAGAATGAGACTCCGGCAAATAGTCATTTCGAAATCGAAAGGAGCTTCAATGGCATGTCTTTTACTAATATCGGCCAGGTACCTGTAGCAGCAAATGGCAGCTCAACAAACTTGTATAATCTAACTGATCGTAATATCACTTCTCTTCAGCATAAAGGAATAATTTACTACAGGTTGAAACAAGTTGATCGTGATGGACAATTCGTTTACAGCCAGGTAAGGAGTATCAGGCTTGGTTTAGGCAAAATAGCGTTGGGTTTATTCCCGAACCCGGCTACTGCTCACAGTCTTCTCACTATCGATCTTCCTGAAGCTGAAAAAGTGTTAATCACCATCTCTGATGCTGGCGGTAAAGAAGTCGACAGGTTAGAAATTGAAGGTAATAAAGGCGTTAATCAAAAACGTATCGATGTATCCACTCTCGCATCCGGAACTTATATGTTGAGGGTTCGTGCAGGTGAGGATGTACAAACATTATCTCTCGTGGTTTCTAAGTAATTTATATCTATAAGTCAAAAAGGCCGGGTTATTAAGTTAACCTGGCCTTTTTGTTTGTAGTTGATACAAGGAAATTTTTTTATAAGAGAGCATACAGCAATGATTTCATTTAAGAAACACTTTAGCCAGTTGTCTAACCAATGTCATTGAGTTAATGATTGGATATATGAGAGAGGATTTGTCAGCGCAAGAGCCACAGTTGCAGGCAGAGATTATTAGGTAAATCTCAAACAGAAAATATCTTCCCAGAAAAAAAATAATGCTGAAATAGTTCGCGAAGAGAACGGCTATCTTCCTCTGCGAACTCTGCACCTCCGCCCACTCGGCGTGAGACTTTGGAGTTCGCGAAGCGAACGCATCTTGAACTATATCAAACATATCTATATTCAATTTCCCGCCAGGAGCGATAACATAACCTTATACCGTAAACGCTATTTCAATAATCTCTGCTTGTTCCTGTGCATGAACTTTCGCATAACCGGTAGCGGTAGCAGCCCCAGGCTGGCGCCCAATGGTTCCGTAATTGATCTGTTTAAGGTTTTCATGTAAGAAAGTTGCCGCCCCCATATTCAATGGTTCTTCCTGTACCCAGTACCATGGTGCTTTCTTATATTTTTGGTATAACCGGTCAATTTGGTTAAATGGTAGTGGGTATAATTGTTCCAGCCTTATGATGGCAACATCCTGCCTGTTATCTTTTAACTGGCGTTCTGCAAGATCATAATAGATTTTACCACTGCAGAAAAGAACCTTGGTTACCGCTGAAGAATCTGAGACAAATTTATCATCAATTACTTCCCTGAAGCGTCCAGATGTAAATTCGCTGAGATGACTGTATGTTCCCGGATGGCGAAGAATTGCTTTCGGCGAATACACGATCAGTGGCTTGCGAAATGGCCAGGCCAGTTGACGGCGTAAAGCATGAAAGAAATTTGCGGAAGTTGTAATATTAACTGATACCATATTAAGTTCAGCAGACATTTGCAAAAATCTTTCTATCCTGGCACTGCTATGCTCAGGCCCCTGCCCCTCATACCCATGTGGTAATAGCAGCACTATACCGTTCATGCGTTGCCATTTTTGTTCTGCTGCCACAATGAACTGGTCTATCATGATCTGGGCACCATTACTAAAATCGCCAAACTGAGCTTCCCACAATACGAAAGAATTTGGATTAGCCATGCCATAACCATATTCAAATCCAAGAACTGCATATTCGCTTAGCAAAGAATTATAAATTCTAAACCTGCCTTGGCCTTCCCTGATCCTGGCCAAACGATTATAACTTTTGTCGGTAAGCTCATCTCTCAATACAGCGTGCCTGTGGCTAAATGTACCCCGGAGAATATCCTGACCGCTCATGCGTACATCCTTACCTTCGTCAAGTATACTTGCATAACCTAATAATTCCCCGGTTGCCCAATCGAGTTTCTTTTCTTCATTAAATAATTTTATTTTATCCTGGAGTAGCTTTTCAACTTTTTTCAATGGCTTGAAATCATCTGGCCATGACATGATCACATCAAATAACCGGCGAATCTTCTCTTCGCTGATTGCGGTTACAGGCGAACCTGCGAAATCTGCTGTGGTAGCTTTTCGAAGACTACGCCACCAAAGCTCTGGCTTCTGGTGGGTGTATGGAAGTGGATTTTGTTTGATTTCGTCCAATCTTTCCTGCAGATCGGACCAGAACTTCTTTTCCATTTCTTTCGCAAGTTCTGCTGCATCATTATCACCGTGCTCCATAAGGTATTTGGTATATACCTCCCTGGGATTAGCATGTTTATCGATGAGGGCATACAATCCGGGTTGCGTAAATTTCGGGTCATCGCCCTCGTTATGCCCATGACGACGATAACAAACCATATCGATAAAAATATCAGTATTAAACTCCTGCCTGTATCGCATTGCTACCTGGGATGCTTTTACAACCGCTTCTGCATCATCTCCATTGATATGGAAGACGGGCGCCTGCACCATTGCAGCCATTGATGTACAATAATCAGCACTCCTCGCATCATCAAAATCTGTAGTGAAACCAATGTGGTTATTTATCACAAAATGAATTGTGCCTCCCGTGGTATAGCCGGGAAGATTACTCATTTGCAGAACTTCATACACAATACCCTGGCCAGCGATGGATGAATCGCCATGGATCATTATAGGAAGGATCTTATCATAGTCACTTCCATAAAGTACATCAGCCTTGCTTCGCGCAAAGCCAATAACCAGTGAATTTACTGCTTCAAGGTGTGAAGGATTCGGACAAAGTTTTAAATGCACTTTTTTCCCACTGGCTGTTTCAATCTCACTGCTAAAACCAAGGTGATATTTCACATCACCCGTTCCCATCGTCGTATCGGGCAGAGAAGTGCCTTCAAACTCGGAGAATATCTGCTCATAAGTTTTTCCTAAAAGATTGGCAAGTATATTTAAACGGCCCCTGTGAGCCATGCCAATAACAACTTCCTCAACAGTATTTTCTGCACC
>JBKJPO010000337.1:0-3218 GCA_046595095.1 Chitinophagaceae bacterium | reverse complement strand
TATGAATAAAATGGTTAATGATTCTTCATGAATACCAGGTATTGGGCTGTGGAAAAAGACTTTTCAACTTAGCCCAAAATTTGGAGGTGGAATACATTTTGCACCTATATCAACCTGAGTTTTTCCGGACTTAAAGCCAGTACAATCCCATGGACCGTACTCAAGTCATTACTTGCAACAATAAAAATTACAAGCATTGGAACAAACCTGAAAATACGCCCACCTCTTTTAAGTAATATATCAAAACCTATGAATCTTGTATAACGACTTTTACCGAAAGGGGAGATTTACTTATTTTTCGGGAAGTCTTTGGATTAACTGGATTTTTTGGGAAGTCCTTATTTGCAGTGATTAGCCCTATCAGAATTACTTGCATAAGCAATGCGAAAGCTGGCAAGTTTCATAACCTGCTTCTTTGTTAATTTTATTTGCCATCTTTTGGTTATTATTTCGCTCCCGGTGGACAATTTTTCCTAATAAAATTTGTATACATGGTATGCAAATGCTGTGTTGTGCCCCGGCCTTCGTTTATATTATGTGTCCTATTAGGATAAGACATTAACTGGAATTGTTTATTATATTTTATCATTTCGTTTATCAATACCTCAGCGTTGCTGTAATGAACATTATCATCACCGGTTCCATGCACATACAATAAATTTCCTTTGAAGTTTTTTACATGACTGATTGGCGATCCTTTCAAAAAGTCTTCCCTGTTTTCTTGCGGAAGACCCATGTAACGCTCCTGGTAGATGTTATCATAAAAGAGTTGATTGGTTACAGCAGATACCGCAACTCCTGTTTTGAATATTTCAGGATATTGGAACATCAGGTTAAGTGTACTTGCCCCTCCTCCACTCCATCCCCACACAGCTACCCGGTCTTTGTCGAAGTATGATGGCGCAATTATTTTTTTAACGCCCATTGCTAAATCACGGATATTAATGTCACCGATTTTCCGGTAAATAGATTTGCGCCAGGCAGCGCCTTTCAATACAGGTGTACCCCTGTTATCAAGAGAAGCATAGAAATAACCATCTTCGCTCATATCACCATCGAACATGTAATTATTGTGCTCGCCGTATTTATCAGCGATAGTTGCAGATCCGGGTTCTCCATAAACATAAAACACGATTGGATATTTTTTAGTGCTGTCAAAATTCGTTGGTTTTGTTATCCATGCATCCAGGGTAATATTATCCTGTGTGGTTAAAGTAAAATATTCAATGTTGTTGCGTGGGTTCTCACGCATTGTTTTTGCGATGCTGTTAGATTCATCCAGCGGAATGTGGCCTGGTAAACTTACCCATTCCCTTGCGGGGAAAATCTTATGATTGGAAAAGGTATGCCCGGCATATTTTGCATTTGGCGAAACATTGTAATTATGCGTCCCTTCCAGGTTTCCCGGAGTTACAAGTTCAAAATTTCCCGTACCATCAAGTTTCGCCCGGTAGAGATAAAGCTGTGTAGCATTATCAGGCGAGGCGGTGAAATAAATATAATTCCCCGCTTCATTGATTGCTTTGATTTCGCCGATATCTGCGTTGCCCTTGGTAATGAGCGTTTCCTTCTTTCCATCCCTGCTTATGCGATAAATATGACGCCACCCATCTTTCTCAGAAATCCAGATAAATTCTTTGCCATTATTGATCCAATCCCAACCAGCACCCGGTTTATCATTCCAGGTAGGTTTTATATCGATCCATGCCTTGTCTTTTTCGGAATAGAAAGTTTTGCTGGTTCCGGATTTTACATCTGCATAAATTAATTTGCTTTCATTTTGTTTCCTGTTGAGCTGTTGCAAAATGATTTCGCTTGAATTGCCCGCCCATTCCATGTGGGTGATATAATGTTGTTTGGGATCTCCGGCAATATTCATCCATCTGGTGCCGGTGCTGGCAATATCGATCACGCCTATGCGAACAGCAGATGGTGCTTCGCCTACTTTTGGATACTCAACCGGTATAACTTTCGAGTAAACTGAATCGGTTGTGTTGATCATATAATAATCCCTGATTTTGGTTGCATCCACCTGCCAGAAAGCGATCATTTTACTATCGGGGCTCCAGCGAAATCCATCCCTGCTCCCAAATTCCTCTTCATATACCCAATCGAATGTTCCATTGATCAATTTTCTTGTGCCATCTTTTGTAAGCTGGGTAATCTTATTATCAGAGAGATTTTGAGTGAAAATATTTTGTTCACTCACATATGCAACCTTGTTTCCATCGGGAGAGAATTTAGCAAACATCAGGGATTTGGCCGGACGGTCCCTGCCTAATTGAATAAGTTTATTTGTGGCAATATCCAAAAGCCAGTAATCCCCACGCGTATGATATCGCCATACTTTTGCAGTATTTGTAAAAATCAACAATTTTTTCTGATCATTTGAAAATGTATAAACAGTAATATTGAGCGGTTTACTGCTGCCGGCGGGTATTAATTGCTCCCTCCTAACCAATACAACTTCTTTGCTGGTAGCGGGATCTACCTTAACTATACTTCCTTCGCTTATCTGCATATACGAATCATCTGCGGTCCAATTAATTTCTCTTGGGGAGTATTGGGCAAATAATATCTGCACCAACAATACAAAGACCAGGATAAATCCAACTTTAGCTTTATTAAACATTGGGTAATTTTTGACTTGCAAAATAATCAAACTGAACGGAATGAATTTACCATCAGTATAAATTTATTTTGCTCAACTAACGGAAGACATACTAATTTTAACTTAGAACCCATTAAGAAGGCTTAATGAAATAATAAATGGAAACTAAAGAAAAATTAAGGTTGGATAAATACTTATGGGCAATCAGGATTTTTAAAACCCGAAGCCTGGCATCCGAAGCTTGCGAAAGAGGGAAAGTAAAATCAAACGGCACGAACACCAAAGCCTCTAAACCAGTAAAAACCGGCGAAATTTACGAAGTCAAAACAGAAGCTAAAAAATGGATCATCCAGGTTACAGGCTTATTGAATAACAGGGTTCAGTATTCAGAAGCGGTAAACTACTACCTTGACCAAACACCCGAAGAAGATAAAAGCAAACCATTAAATACAGCATTCATATTCCAGACAGGAAAACGGCAGAGCAAACAGGGACGGCCCACAAAAAAGGAGAAACGGAATTTGGATTCATTGGATTTATAAATTCTACATTTACTAGTGTTGTGTTAGGAATAATATAGCGTGATTAAGCCGTCATTGCGAGGCGG
>JBKJPO010000239.1:0-6919 GCA_046595095.1 Chitinophagaceae bacterium | reverse complement strand
TAGCTGGTACTGAAGAAAGCGTTACCTGTACTACATTTGAGAAAACTGTCTGACCACTTGTAGGACATGTAACAGCCAGCTTAAAATATGTCGTGCTTGTAACATTGGCTACGTAGTTCGTTGAAGTAGCACCAACAATATCACTAAATGCAACATTATTAGGAGAGGATTGCCAGTTATATGTGAGATTAAGTCCATTTCCAGAACCCGTATTATTTAGTGTAACAGTACCGGGAGCGCAGATAATCTGTGAGGAAATAGTTGAATTTCCCGGAGTTGGAGCTCCTGTACAATTTGAACCGGCAACAATATTTACGAGATAATCTTCTGTTTCTCCCCAGCCGTAATTTGTACCGCATGAGGTTACGTTACCAGGAGTTGAAGTCTCAACAGCTACTATACGCATCCGGGTAATTCCAGTTACTGCAGATACAGGTACTGAGAAAACTCCGGTTTGTGAAGTAACTGGTGATACAGAACTCGTGAATGTAGGAGAAAAATATACTTCTTCCCCTGCATCAGTAAATGATCCATTCTGATTAAAATCAATAAATATTTTGAACATTGTCGTGTATCCGGAACCGCTACAACCTTGTACAGATACGCCAAAATTAACGGAAGATCCTTGCGTCATGTTTGGTGCTGTAACAGTAGTCGTGAAATTTGAATATTTATCAGCGATTGATCCAGGACCAGGTGCAAGAGCTGCGCAAGCAGAACTATTATTTAAACTACCTACTGTTACATTTACAATATCCTCATCACCAGTACTGCTGGCTGCAGAAGCACAATAGCACTGATTTGCAGGTGCGATGCCTACTAAAATTACATTAGAGATTGCACTGGCTGAGGAATTTGCACAAGTATCAACCAGGCGATAATATGTTGGCACGGTTTGCGAAACACTGGCACTTGCTGCTGCTGTTTGTCCCGGTATATTGGTGAAATTGATGTTATTAGTGGAAGACTGGTATGCATAAGTCATCCCTACACCATTAGTTGCCCCCGCGTTTGTAAGGTTAAAATTCACGCCTGTGCAGGCTGAAGCAGGACCTGATATTGTACCGGCTGTAGGTGTTCCTGAACATCCGGTACCAGCTGCAACGATTACAATATAATCCTCCGCCTGTCCATAACCGGTAGTATTACATGGACTTGGATAAGTACTAGTGCTGTATTTTTTGATGACCCTCATTCTTGTATTTCCGGTAAGTGCAGTAGTTGGTACTAGTACAGAAGTCGTCGCTGTCATGCCATCAGTACCGCTTGAATTTTGTATGATCCCAATGTTGAAACGTTCTCCCGGGTCTACAAAATCATCATCGTGATTCCAGTCAAAAAACACAGTATAATAGTTAGCAAAATCACCATCAGAATTACCTTCAACAATAATTGGGTAAGTAAGGCCTTGAGTAACATTTGTGGTTATTGAGGTAAAATCTTCGTAAGCAGGCCCGCCGATAGCAGGCGTAGTTATATTGTTTATTGTTCCAAAATTCACTTTTGTAATTGGCTCAACACCAGAGGGGAATGTTTCAGTGCAATATGGAGCCTGGGCCGTTACACTAAGCATTGTGCTTGTAGTAAGAAGGATCAGTAATAAAATGACTCTCGCTTGTTTTAGTAAATTTATTAAATGCATAAATAGATTTTTAATAAGAAACGGAAGTTAATTGTTTTTAATTGTAATTTAAAACCACCCTGCAAGATCTAAATAAAATTACCGTGAGTCGCATTTATTTAAAATAAAAAACCTCCCAAATAAGGGAGGTATAAATATGAATTAAAGATCAGTAGAAAAATTACTTCTTCAAGCTATCTTTTAAATTGTCCATTTTATCCAGTGCAGAATCAGCTGTCTTGTTGATTGCATCTTTAGAAGAATCTACCATGTTTTCCATCGCCTTCTTTATAGAATCAGCGTTTCTAGCTTCTCTCAGAGAATCTTCGTTGGTAGTAGAAGTAGTAGTACTATCACCACATGCTGTCATGAAAGCTGCAATAGCTAAAACTGCGAATAATTTTTTCATTGTTGATTGTTTTATTTTTAAAATTGTGTGCGAAGGTAGCCTTTTAATCCGTAAATGCAAATGCCACAGGTAATTGTTTATTGACTGAACAAGCGAATTATTATTTTTTTCTAAAAAATATCCGAACGGGTACACCTGTAAGCTTAAAATTTTCCCTTAGTTTATTTTCAAGATAATTTTTATACGGAGTCTTGATATCATCGGGGTAATTTGCAAAAAAAGCAAAGGATGGTACTACTGTTGGCAATTGAGTTACATATTTTATTTTAACCTGGTTACCCCTAACAACGGGCGCATGGTAAGCTTCAACAGCTTTTAGCATTACCTCATTGAGTTTAGAAGTAGGGGTCTTCCTTTGCCTGTTATCATAGACTTCGATGGCCAATTCAATTGCTTTATGTATCCTGAGTTTTTCAGTCGCAGAAATAAAAAGGATGGGAACATCAGTAAATGGTGAAAGCCGCTGTTTAAGGTTTTTCTCATAATCTCTTGCAGTATTGGTTTCCTTATTTACAAGATCCCATTTATTAACAAGCACTACAACACCCTTGCCTTTTTTTACAGCCAGCGAAAATATGTTCAGGTCTTGAGATGTAATTCCTTTTTCAGCGTCAATCATAAAGAGACAAACATCTGCTTCATCCATTGCTTTTATTGCGCGGATGACTGAATAAAATTCCAGGTCTTCATTCACTTTTGTTTTCTTCCTGATACCCGCTGTATCTATAAGAATAAATTCCTTATTAAATAAATTGTAATTGGTATGGATCGTATCGCGTGTAGTACCGGCAATCTCGCTAACAATGGTCCTCTCCTGTCCCGTAAGTGCATTAAGTAAAGAAGATTTTCCAGTATTGGGTTGACCTATGATTGCAAATCTTGGAAGATCTGTAGCATCGATCGTATTGTCGGCTGGTACTAATTCCGCTACCTCATCCAACAATTCTCCTGTTCCACTACCGCTCATTGAGGATAAAAAGAAAATTTTTTCAAAACCCAATGCATAAAACTCTGATGCTTCCAATAAACGCTCATGGTTGTCGACTTTATTGACAACAAGAAAAACCGGCTTTGAACTTCTTCTAAGAATATCGGCCATGGCCTGGTCAAGATCTGTGATACCCGTGGTTACATCACAGATAAATATGATAGCATTCGACTCCTCAACGGCAATGAGTACCTGCTTTTTTATCTCTCTTTCAAACATGTCCTGGCTGTTGGGTACAAATCCGCCTGTATCAATCACATTGAAAACCTTTCCGGCCCAATCTGCAACGCCATATTGCCTGTCACGCGTTACTCCACTTATATCATCCACAATAGCCTTTCGCTGTTCGAGTAAACGATTGAAGAAAGTGCTCTTTCCTACATTAGGCCGTCCAACTATTGCTACTGTGTAACCCATGGTAAAATCGTTTAATTCGTTTAATTCGTTTAAATCGTTTAATTCGTTTCAGTAATTTATAGACACTACTCATTTATCAGTCATTCTGCTATCAACTGCCACTGCCCACTGCCACTGCCGACTACCCACTCAATACCCATACTCCCTCAACTGCAATTCATTATCCCGCCATTTAGGCCTCACTTTTACAAAGAGATCAAGAAAAATTTTTTGTCCAAGGAATTTTTCAATATCCTTTCTTGCTTCTGTGCCAAGTTTTTTTATCATCTTACCTCCCTCACCGATTATTATTGCTTTTTGCGTTTCCCGTTGTACAATTATATCCGCCGAGATTTTTATCAGGCTAATCTTTTCCTTATACTCCTGCACCAAAACTGTTGCGTGATATGGTATTTCATCCTCGAAGAGATAAAATATTTTCTCCCTGATAAGTTCACTCACAAAAAATTTAGTAGGAAGATCGCTAAGGTTATCTCCTTTATAAAAAGGTTCCCCCTCAGGAAGAAATTCAAGTATTGCCTGCAATAATTCATCGATTCCTTTTCTTCTCAATGCAGAGATTGCAATAGTTCTTTTACAATAGGGTTGTTCCGAAAAAAAATCAGAGATTTTTTTTATCTCATCTTCCGATACTTTATCTGCTTTGTTAAGTAAAACAATGGCCGGAACTTTCAAACGCAATGAAGTGAATACTTCGTGAGCCTCTGCAACATTATCTTTCATATCCACTATCAACAAAGCAAGATCAGCATCTTCAAGGCTTCCCCTTACCACCTGCATCATTTTCTCATGCAATTTATATTTTGGTTCAATAATTCCAGGTGTATCAGATAATATTACCTGGTATCCCTCACCGGTAAGTATGCCCTTGATCCTATGCCTTGTCGTTTGCACTTTTGAAGAAACAATCGCAAGTTTTTCACCTATCAAAGCATTGAGAAGCGTGCTCTTGCCGGCGTTGGGTTTGCCAAATATATTTACAAATCCGCTTTTCAATTTTTGATGTATAGTTTGAAAATTTTGTTTGAATCAATTTTTTTTCGGTTCGTGGAGACACGAAATGAGGCGACACGAAACGAGGCGACACAATTAAAGGCGAAACGAACAATAACCCGCCTAATTTCGTTTCCTCATGAACAAAACCCCTATCCGCAGCTTAAAAGGTAACAATTAAAAAAGGCCTCAAATGAGACCTCTTATTGTGTTGCGAAGGGAGGGTTCGAACCTCCGACCTTCGGGTTATGAGCCCGACGAGCTACCGCTGCTCTACTTCGCGATCTAGTGTGCAAAAGTAAGGGGGAAACTTGTTGCTGCCAAATTTTTATAATTTAGCTTTCCAAAAAATATCTATGCCGACATCGATTTCAAGATATTGTTTAACATTCCTACTTTCCCTTTTTATACTTGGTTCCTGCAATAAAAAGAATCCGGAAATCGTAGAAAAGCTTTATTCCCGCCACCTTCAGCAACATTATACCCTTACCATTGTGAGTACACCAATAAAAGGAGACAAGAAAGACTTAAACCTTGTTTTGTTAAATGATGGACAAGACATGAAAAAAATGCGGGTTAAAGAAATATTAGATAGTCTGTGGGATGAAAAATTAATTCAACCATGCGTTATCGTTGGGATTCATGCATCAGAAAGAATGCAAGAATATGGCGTTAGCGATCAGCCTGATTATGAACAGCGTGGATCAAAAGCGGGCAAATATGCCGAGTTTTTTAACAACGAACTCTACCCATTCATAAAGAAGAAATCAGGGGTAAGAAAATTTAAATCTGTTAGCATAGCGGGTTGGTCATTAGGTGGACTTTCTGCATTTGATCTCGCGTGGACATACCCTGATAAAATAGATAAAGTCGGGGTATTCTCGGGTTCTTTCTGGTGGAGAGATAAGGATGTCAATGACAGCAGTTATTCGGATGATAAAAACAGGATCATGATAAATAAAATACACAGATCAAGAAAGAAACCTCATCTTAAATATTGGTTTTATGTGGGAGGAAAAGAAGAAAAAGATGATCGGGACAAAGATGGCGTACCTGATATTGTAGATGACACCCGCGATCTGATTGAGCTGTTAAAAAGTAAAAATATTTGTCCACCTGAAGATATTATTTACAAGGAAACCCAGGAAGGGAAACATGATTTTCCTTCCTGGTCCAAAGCATTTCCTGAATTCCTCGTATGGGCAACAAAATAATTATCATGATTTTTTGATCGAACTCGCTCCACTGCTATTCACTTTTTTCACAACGGCATTTCCCTTGTAATGAACACTGCTGGCTCCTGAAGCTTCTGCAGAAAAAGTTTTGTTTACAGTAATATTTATGTCGCATGCACCTGAAGCATCAACAACACAATCTTCACTGGAGAGATTGAAACCTTTAAGATCGCTTGCACCACTTGCATCGATCTTTAAGGTAGTAACGGAGCCCTCGATACTTACATCTGAAGCGCCACTCAAATCAATGTCGAGGTCATCGATCTTTACATTTCCTTTAAAGTCAGAAGCGCCTGAAAGATCAAGCTTCAATGTATTTACGGTGATAGTTCCAATGACCAAAACATCGGACGCGCCAGATGCATGGAGTTTATTTATTGCCTTAAAAGAAACATAAGCTTTCAACTTCTTATTACCACTATTCAAATTAAACTTATCCTGTTCATACCAGATTACAAGGGTACCGTTCTTAACCTCAGTTTTTATTTTATCCCGGAATTTTTCTGCTGCAGCGCTTACTGCTATTGCATCTTCACTACCCTGGGAGAGGAAAAGGTCAATTCCGCCGGATATTTCAATAGCTGAAAAACCCTGTATGGGGCGAACCGTAGCATTTTTATCATTGATAAAATTCTTATCCTGCGCAAAAGAATAAATTCCTAAAAAAACAAATAGAATGGTTAATACATGTTTCATTTGATGAGTTTTATAGTTCCAATACGAATGAGGCGTTGTTTTGTTACATACAAAACTGAACTTTTTTTCCTATCTCTTTTTAACTCCCCGGGTAATTTTTCCACAACTCTTGTCTTAACCATTTATATTTGCTTATTCAAAGACCGGGGTGCTGTTCTGCAAACTGCAGATTGGCTGAGATCACACCCGTAAACCTGATCAGGATAATACCTGCGGAGGGAGGCTGCAATTTCTGCTATTGTTTTTCCTTCCCTGGTGTTATCCGAAATAACGGATAAACAATAATCAATGAACAAGATTTATTTAAGTTTAATATTGGCCTGCATTATTTCTATTTCAAAAAGCCAGGAATCGAAATTAAAAGATACATTATTGCTCGAGCCAATAGAAATAAGAGCGATACGAGCTTCTGAAAAATCTCCTTTTACAAAAACATCGATTACAGGTGCAGATCTGCAGGCAAAGAACCTGGGGCAAGATTTACCATTCCTGTTAACAGAAGTTCCGGGCGTTGTAGTAAATTCTGATGCCGGCAATGGTGTAGGTTACACAGGAATAAG